>JAMQPH010000780.1 GCA_023717605.1 Pyrinomonadaceae bacterium | reverse complement strand
TCTCATCACCGTACCGGTCGGAGTAAATCGTTGGTCCACCGAGAGCCTCCGCCCAGTACGCGGCAAGGCGCTCAGTGTGCTCGAGGTGATATCCGTGGCTGAACGCATGGCTAACCACTTCGTCCTCTAGCACCCGCGTGTGCCACGCGTGGGCCAACCTCAGCAGTGCGTCGAGACCGCCCGCGGCTTCATACACCGTTTGCATGGTTTCAGTGTCCTTTCCCAGATTGTGCAGCATTGTGACTAGGATCGCCGAGCCCTTGGAGTTTACAAATAACCAATCATTACAAACTTTTCAATCGGCAGGTTCGGTTCAATCTTAGTTACTTCAGATTCTTTCATGTCCGAGAAGTTTCCACGGTCTCAGGTCCTTGGGTAAAGCCTTTTGTTTCCAAAACACCCACCAACATGAGATGCATCGCCAGGTAGGACTCGAAAAACACAATGGTAATAGGAGTACCTTAGCAGGTTTGCCCTTCGCAGCTCGTGATGCTTGGCCGTCTATCCTTTCCAATTCGACAGAACTGCAGCCAAAGCAATAATTAAAACCGCGATCATGATATCGACTGTATTAACCAAGCTGATGCCTCGGATTCACAACGTGTAGAACTCTACGAATCGAGTACTTCATCTGACCTTTAGCGGCGTGAAGTACAGTTGGGACTGGCTCTTTCGTTCCTTCAACTCCGCAATCCACTTCTTAACCACAATTGCAATTTCGCGAGTGCTTTGCTGAACGGATTTTGTGACAGACTCCACCTGGGAGTCTGTAGGAGTGGGATCCGGTTTGCGCTTCACAATCTTGATTTGCGACTTCAACTGCTTGCTCCTCTTTGCGCTGAATTAGAAACGCGAAAGGTAACTGGGGCGACGTTTGTTGTATTGCGTGCAGTTGCTCAATGTTGCGCTTTTGCGCCATGAAGAGCTGCTATTGGAAGAAATGTATTCAAGTGACAGCCCACAAACGACAAGCCAAGAGCGCAAATTCAAGCAGGAATTCGAAAAACACCACTAACCCTTCCACGTAGAATCCAATAACAAAGTTGGGCGTGGCGTTTGTTAACGCACACACGTTTGTAGTTTTCTAAACGGGCCGTGGTCCACATCGGGAAAGACGTGCCCCATGGATTCCGAACAGGAAGCCCAGGAACGAGCGAGGCGCAACTTGAAGAAGATGGCTGAAGCAGTTGAGACAATTCCATCGGACACTATGCGAACAGTGAGCTTCACGCTGTGCGCTGAAAACAAAAGGGAAGGAATAGATGAAAAGTAGGAACACAAGAATTCTGTCTGTCGCGTTGTCGATCGCACTCACAAGTTGTGCCGTTGCGTTGGGCCAGGACAGCGTCACCTTGACGGTGGAGCCGAGTGTATCAAAGGCGCCAGATACCACCGTGATTGCTCGTGGAAAGAAGACGAAGGCCACCGGCATCGTCATCAATCGCGATGGCGACACATTCACCATCCGTGATGCACGCGGCCAGGAAACGACCGTCGTCATAACGGATAAAACAAAAATCAGGTTAGTGCGCAAAGGGCTCTTTCGTGCTGACCGATCTTCCAATGCAACTGAGATCCTGCGCGGTCTGAGGCTGGAGGCGGAGGGAGGAACAAACAGTGATGGCCAGATCGTGGCCAAGCACATTCGCTTCGACGAAGAGGATCTGAGAACAGCTCAGGCACTCGAGTCGCGCGTGGACCCGGTTGAGACGCTTGCCAATTCAACCCAGGCGCTGGCCGAAAGCGACCAGCAGCGCATTAGTCAGGCTGAACAGAATGCGCAACGCCTGTCGGGTCAAGTTGATGAGGTAAGCAACGTTGCCAATGCAGCCACATCCGCTGCGAAGGATGCGCAGTCAATGGCTGACCAAGCCGAGGCGGATGCAACCACAGCGAATGCACGGGTCAACGTGCTCGATGATTACGAGGTCTTAGCGACAATTGCAGTGCCCTTTAAGAACGGAAGCGCTCGTCTTTCTCCCGCCGCCAGGGCAGAGATCGATGCAGTCGCAGACACTGTGAGTGAAAACTTGAATGGTTGGATAGTCGCAGTTGAGGGTTATGCCGATTCTACGGGTCGAACAGTAGGAAATCGTTCGCTAAGTGAGCGTAGAGCAAAAGCCGTGATTGATTACCTTGTGACCAAACACGGAATACCGCCTTACCGAGTGGTCCAACCGTTTGGTTTCGGTTCATCAGATCCGGTTGCGGCGAACAACACTCAATTGGGTCGGGCGCTGAATCGTCGCGCTGAGATTAAGGTCATGGTCAATAAAGGAATCTCTTCGCAAGGAAACGCGCAGGCAGCTTCTCAGGAGCAATAAGCTCTTTGAGCTAGCAGTGCAGGACGGAGATTGAAGAAGGAATTAACATGCCATACCAAAAAAATGTACAACCGGCCTCAAGGCTTCGTCTCTGCACCGCACAGCGCTGGACGGTAGGTTTTGCTCTATTCATCACCCTTTCGTTAGCGGGCACGCAAGCTGTTCTGGCCCAGGCAAGCATGTTGCAAGGAACAGTCAGCGTTAGTTCAGCTAATGGAGCAGGTGAAAGACTACCGGGTGCAAGTTTGAAATTGACGCCTGCAAGTTCAGGCCAGCCATCACTGTCAGCAGTTACCAACGAACAAGGAGAATATAAGTTTACGGCTCTCGCCGCGGGGATTTATGCATTGCAAATCGATTTTGCTGGTTTCAAACAGCAAACGAAGACAATAACGCTGCAAAAAGGCATTACGTCTGTTGAGAACATTAATCTTGAGCTCGAGGGACTCACCGCAGATGTCACGGTAGTTGCAGACGGAGAAGACACGAACACGACGCCGGCGGGCGAACCGGTATCATTCAAACAAGAAAAGTTACAAACCCTGCCGTTGGTTAATGAGCAGTTTCAGGATGCAATCCCGCTTGTTCCGGGTGTAGTTCGTGGACCAGATGGGTTGCTTAACCTGAAAGGTGCGCGGGCGAGTCAGAGCGGCTTCCTGGTTAACAGCACAAACGTTACTGATCCGGTAACGGGTGAGTCGGCCATCAATTTGCCGCTAGAAGCTGTTCAGTCGGTTGAGGTCGTCGCCAACCCATATGCCGCCGAGTTTGGACAATTCACAGGGGCAGTAACTACCGTTCAGACAAAATCCGGGTCGGATAAATTCAAGGTCGACGCCGAAAGTTTCTTTCCCAGGATACGTCGACGTGGGGGCGCGTTCGTCGGCATCGCAGCCTTTACGCCCCGCGTCACATTCAGCGGTCCTATTATTAAGGACAAGTTGAAGTTCATGCAGTCATTCGAATACCGCTTTGTACGCACACCGGTCGAGAACTTACCACCGCTCAAGCGCGATACCGGCCTCGAAAGTTTTGATTCGGTGACACAACTCGATTGGGACATCAACGAGAGAAACCATCTATCGACCACCTTTTCCTTGTTTCCGCAGAAGCTTCGATACGTCAATCTGAATACGTTCAATCCTCAGGAGGTAACACCAAATTTCAAGCAGCGAGGATTCCTCTGGGCTATAAACGAGCGCGCAATCCTGAATGGTAAATCCGTGTTGGAATCTTCTTTCAGCATCAAGCAGTTCGACGCCGACGTTTTTCCAAGTTCAGGCACTGAGCCGATGAATTTTGCGCCCAATGTGAATTCGGGAAACTTCTTTAATCAGCAGGCACGGAAGAGCAAACGTTACCAGGCGCTCGAAGTCTACAGTTTCACGCCGCCGAAATTTGCAGGCGAACATTTCATGGAAGTAGGCGGGGGAATTAATTACATTAGTTTTGATGGGCGCAACACGAGTAACTCGGTGCGCATTTTGAGAGCCGACGGCACGCTCAGCCAACAGCTAGACTTTATCGGCAGTGGTCAACTGAGCCGTAACCAGACACAGGTCTTAGCCTATTTCGAAGACAGGTGGTCCGTAAATCGCCATCTGACTCTCGAATACGGGGTGCGCTACGACCGTAACAATGTGACGAGCGAAAACAATTTTGCACCCCGGCTTAGCTTCGCTTTTCTCCCGCTGCCCGATGGACGCACCGTCGTTCGCGGCGGGATCGGACTGTTCTACGACGACGTTGACATGAACGTAGCCACGTTTACTCAGTTGCAGGAGCGCGTGCTGACGAACCTTGGACTAGACGGGCAGGAGATAATCGGGGTACCTCAGCTTCAACGGCTCGCTCTTTTAGACTCGAAGCTTCGCACTCCGCGCAGTGTCAATTGGAATGTCCAGGTTGACCGCGAGTGGATCAAGAATCTGTTTGTACGAGTCGGGTATCAACAGAGGCAAGCACGGCGCGAGTTTGTGCTGAACCCAATGTCAGAACCGGGAGCAGTAGCGACCGGCTCCTCATCAAACG
>JAMQPH010000732.1 GCA_023717605.1 Pyrinomonadaceae bacterium | reverse complement strand
TCCGCTTCCTGCGCAAGCCTCAACATCAGTCTTTGCATGTCCGGCCCGGGCGAGGGCGACACGCTGCTGTTGGCCGCCGGAGAGCAAGGTCGCGGAGCGCTCGGCGAAATCTTCCAGCTGGACCAGGCGCAAGGCTTCGTGAACACGGTTGGATACTTCGCGGCGCGCAATTCGCTGGGTTCCTTCGGCTAGAGGCAGCGCGACATTCTGATAAACGGTAAGATGCGGCCAAACGGCGTAGGATTGAAACACCATGCCGAGCTTGCGCTGTTGGGGCGATACCCATAGGGGCGGGTTGTCCGACGAAACCACTTGGCCGGCGATACGAATTTCACCGCCATTGGGAGTCTCGAGACCCGCGACGCATCGGAGAAGAGTCGTCTTTCCAGAGCCACTCGCCCCGACGATGACGAAGAACTCTCCTTCGATGACCTCAAGACTAAGATCCCTGATGGCCGCGACCTTGCCGCTGCTGACTGCAAATTCTTTGGTGAGGCCTTGGATGGAAATCATAGCGTCTCAAGCAGGCAGCTGAAGAGCCTCATATACGGATACGGATTGCCCTGAGCATTGCCGAAGGCTGCGTTGAATCGCCTCGCTCCGGCTGGCTTATGGCGTAGGGCTTGTAGCGTATGGGTCGTACGTCGCTGAGAGTAAAGACCAAGTGACCCAGTTTTTTTCACCTTGACCGGAGTCGTCTCAGAAGTGGATGCGCTAGTTTCGGGACGGCGTTGCTCTCTTGCCGTTTCTGCCTCTAACACTATGTGCCTCCCTGTTAGAAGGTAAATCTTGAAGAGAGAGTCCGAAATCCGCGCCGATTCTTATTGATACAGGGACAGTTGTCAAGGCCATTGTGGCCATTGGGGAAATGGAGTGTTGGAGTATGGGACTATTGGGTTTTTAATGCATCACTCCATTACTCCTTCACTCCAGTACTCCAGTCCCTATGGAACTGTGCGTAGTGTTGGCGCAGGAGATCTTTGCCGTAGTCGTTGCCATTGGGAGTGCGAACGACGATATGGATGTGGTCCCGGTAAGGCTGCTCGTATTGGGGGAACGCCTGACCCCGCTGGTGGTCGAACTCAATGATGACGACGGGGCTATGGACCCGGTAGTAGAACACGCTGTCCTCTTCCACGCCGCCCATCCAGGCGAAGTACGTCTGCTGGAGATGCTGTTTCACCTCTGCCATCTTTATTTCAGCGTGCCCTGGCCGGATGCGGCCGACATGGACCTCAACTAGGCGGAGCAGAAGGTCACGGTGAGAACTCGAGAGCGCGTCGTAGTGGATCCCCTCGTAACGGAGTTCAAAATTATCGCGAAAGGCTGTGGTAAATGGCTCACGCGGCAGATCCAGGGCAAGGACAGCCTTGTTGCGTTGATCTGCAGAAAGCGCCCGGATCATCGCCAGTCCCTGCTCCTCTTCAGCTTTGAAGACCCGTGTGCCGGCGTATTTGCCGCTTTTGGCATAGGCCGGCTCCGAGCCTAGAAAGGTGGGAGTCATGACCATTTGGTCTCCGAGAATGAAGGTGTTGATGTTGAGATGATGGCCATCAAGCTGCCAGCCCCAAGGCTCAGCAGCGGAAGGTCTCCCCATAATACTGAGCCAGTAGAGGTCCTCGCCGTACTCGTCCAACCTGCCCGTCATCTCCATCACGGTCTCATTGAGACGCATGATGTCGCGCGCGGCCTCAAACCCTCGGGTGCTCAAACTCTCCTTTAAGAGCGCAAAGGCCTGGTCGCGCTGGGCATCGGTCATCTCGAATAGCGGCATGCCATGCCGCATCAAGGTCCGATGGATATTGCTCCATTTACGCCACTCTACCGTGTCCACCGGGAAGAGGGTGTCGGCGCGTTGCTCTAGGTTCAGCGACGCAAGGAAATCTCCAGCAGCCTGTATGATAGAATCCGTGGGCACACCGGTTTTTTGGATAGGAAATAGACCGGGAATCACCGCTCCACCGGTAGTAATTCCCTTGAAGGGTTCCGCCACTGCCTTGAGGGCATTTTCGACGTAGCCTGCAGGGCCGCCACCCGTGCGCAGAGCCCGCTTCGGTGGGGCGGTGGAGGCGGAGACTGCAGGCTTATGTA
>JAMQPH010000709.1 GCA_023717605.1 Pyrinomonadaceae bacterium | reverse complement strand
CGGTTTCACGCAAAGGCGCAAAGGTGGCAAAGACGCAAAGAAATGCCTCATGCAAAAACGGTTCAACGCTGCGACATCTTTTCTTTGCGTCTTTGCCACCTTTGCGCCTTTGCGTGAAACCGCCCTCGTTAGCGGTAAATGTTGAGTTTTCACACATTCCCAGTTTGAACGTGAACTGCATTTTGGGAGATGCCGTGTTAGGCTAACTCATAGTCTGATCCGAACAGCCTTCTAACTTGAATGACTTTGAAGTCCTCAAAGAAAGAAAAAGAACCGCGTAAGAGTCAGGCCTCAAAAGAAGTGACAATCTTTTGCGATGGCTCAAGTCTTGGCAACGGTCGAGCTGAAACGCGTGCGGCCGCCGTAGCTTTGCTCGGCTTTCGAGGTATCTGGCGATCGGTCGGCACCTATCTCGGCAATGCGACAAACCAGCAAGCCGAGATTGCCGCTGCCGCGATAGGTCTGGAAGCTTTGCGCGAGCCATGTCGCGTTCATCTGTTTACTGACTCGCGCTATGTCGTTGAAACAATGTGTGGACGCTTTCGCCGCAAAGCTAACCTCGATTGGTGGCAGCGTCTCGATAAAGCCGCGAGCCCACACCAGGTCGAGTGGGAATGGACCAGAGGTCACGCTGGACACGTCATCCAGGAAGCTGTCGATCGCGCCGCCAGACGCATTGCTACCCTTGGGCGAGTTGACGAAGATATCTTGCGCGACGCGGAAGAGCAGGTTGGGACCGTTGAGATTTCCGCTACTGATGCCGCCTCACTACTGACATGATCCCCACGCTGCGCTACCTCAAAAGGAATCGCTTCTTCTCGGGAAAACTCTTGACGGCCGAAGACCTCGAGCTTGAACAAGGATACTTTCGCGAGAGACTTAAACGGCACAACCGATATCTACACGGCTTCGGAGTCGTCTTTGGACTCGAAGTTTCCAAGAGCGGCGCAGACGTGATCATTTCTGCGGGACTTGCTCTCGATTGCCAGGGTAACGAAATCGTAATACCGGAGCCGCTGGAGCTGTCGTTGACCAGTGCAGACTTAGGCAGCACAGTCTTTCTCAGCATTAGTTATCACGAAATTGAGACCGATCCAGTCCCTGCCGTGGCGCCAGGCAGTTCCGAGTTGGAGAATTCGAGAATCGAAGAAGGCGCGGTCGCAGTTTTCGAAAAAGGAAATGCCAATCAGGGCCACAGGCATTTCAAAGGACGTTGGCGAGCCTGTGGCAAGTCGCATGGACTTACTATTGCCAAGCTCAGATTCAGTTCAGGCCAATGGAGAATTGATCGTCGTCATCACGCGCCGCTGATCAAATAGTCATGGTCTACCTTGTAAGCTGAGAGATGCATACCGAACGCACGATGGTGTGCCAATTTGAGAGTTGGTTTAGTGTTACAAACGATCCACGAAACCACACGAACGAACACGAAAATGTTGTTAGTGATCTTTCGTAATATCGTGGAGCGTTCATGATTTTCGAGCCTACATCATGGGGGAAGGCAGGTAAAAATAGAAGTAGGACACTCCCTACGATTCCAAAGGATTAGCTTTCGAACGGCTTCATCTCTATAATTCCTTTTCCAGTAACCGCAAATACTCCCCAACGGCAGTTTTTATACTTGAACGGGAAATCGTGTCCTTGGCCCCATCGTTCCTCAAAACTCGCTCAGAATTGCGCTTATCGCGCTATGGACCGGTCCCTCTGCTAATCGCGTTGCTGCTTTTCTGCCCGACTCAGTCACTGGCCCAATACAACGAGCGCGCGTGGGAGTGGCAGAACCCTCTGCCTCAGGGCAATTCAATTAATGCCATCAGATTCGCAAACGACAAGAAAAATGGCTGGTCCGTGGGAGCCGATGGGGTAATTCTACGCACGCGGAATGGCGGCTTTGAGTGGGAAGAGCAGGAATCCCCGGCGCGCACCACGCTCTACGGCCTCTACGTCAGGAACAGATCGCGGGCAGTGATTTCAGGAGCGCGCGGCATAGTTTTGACGACCACCAACGGCGGCGGGCAATGGAAGCATAGACTCACTGGAGTTACCGACCACCTTTTCTCGATCACCTTCACTAGGGATGATCCTCTGCGTGGATGGGCGGTCGGAAGCTTTGGCGCAATCATCTCCACCACTGACGGCGGCGTTACCTGGAAGAAGCAAAATGGTCGCACGACGGCCCATCTCTTCTGTGTCTCGTTTGTTGATAGCAAGAGCGGGATTGCGGTCGGTTCAAGGGGAACTATTCTGGTCACCAGTAACGGCGGCGCCGAGTGGAAACCGCATCCTGGCATTAGCGCTTCGACGCTGACCGGTGTCGCCTTTAGTTCTCCGAAACGAGCTGTGATTGTCGGTTATGGAGGGACAATACTTGAAACTAATGATGGCGGTCTCAACTGGCGGTCGATAAACTCGTTGATTACCACAGATCTTCTTTCCGTCTTTTTTGCCGACGATAAACTTGGATGGGCGGCCGGCGACAATGGCGTGGTCCTGACCACCGGCGACGGCGGAACGATTTGGCTGCCCGTTAACGTGCGCACAAGTCCCAGGTTGGCCACCGTCTATTTCGCGGATGAGTCCTTAGGATGGGCCGCGGGCGCTGATGGACTCGTGGTCCGCACCGACGACGGCGGCCTCTCATGGCGGCGTCTCACCGAAGGCGGGCGTGATGACCTGGCAAACATCCTGTTTATTGATGGCTCTCACGGACTGGCTGTGGGCTCACGTGGCAAGATTCTTTCTACCAGCTCGGGCGGAAAGAATTGGACCGTGCGTGCGTCGCCTACCACCGCGCGCTTAAACGCCATCGACTTCATCGAACAGAAGCAAGCATGGATAGTGGGAGACAAAGGAACCATCCTGAGATCCGTGAATGGCGGCGTTACCTGGTCGCAAGTTGGGGTGCAAGTTCGCGAAGATCTGTTTGGGATCGACTTCGTATCGCCCCAGCAAGGATGGATTGTGGGGGCGCGGGGGGCGATTCTACACACAAAGGATGGCGGGGAAACCTGGCAAGCCCAGCGCGCCGACACCTTTAGTTGGCTGGAAGATGTGCGCTTTACTGATGAGAAGCGTGGCATTGCCGTGGGCTCAAGCGGAACAATCCTACGCACCGAAGACGGTGGCGAGTCCTGGAAACGTGTTGACCGCAACTTGAAAGAATGGCTTTACGCTCTGACCTTTGCCGATGCTCAGCGGGGATACGCGGTGGGCGCACGGGGAATCATTCTCCGCACCGACGATGGTGGCGCAAACTGGAAGGATGTTGAGAGCGGAGTGACTACGAATCTTTTTGCAGTAGGAGTTGCAGGACCGAACGATGTTTTGGTGACCGGAGATCAGGGCCGAATCTTGCACAGTAAAGATGCAGGTGAAACGTGGGAAGTGCAACCAACGATTACCAGCACACCGCTCTTCTCAGTCGCTTACCGCGGCGGCTCTAACATCTGGGTCGCTGGCCGTGGTGGGGCAATCCTGCGCCGCACCGACGAGATTGCGACCGTCAAAATCCCAACACCCAAGCTGCCCCCGGCACTACGTCCTGGTCCGCCAAAAATGGAATCACAAAATACTCAGCTCGTGATTGATGACGGGGATATTCCCCGTGCCTCTCCTCCGCAGAAGCAGCCTCGACCGAATTGACGCCGAAGCAGAATTAGCCGCGGATTTGCGCGGATGAACGCGGATCAGACCGTGACCAAATAGAATTACGGAGTTCCGCCGTAGGCTTCGAGCTTAACAATCAGACCATTTCAGATTCGTGTCATCCGCGTTAATTCGCGGCTAAGATCGCTTTTCCATGATCACCGGAGCCACTCGGATGGCTTCCTCGTAGATCTTGTCGCTGCAAAGGATCTCCATCTCGCGACTCAGCATTTGGGCCGTACTCCAATTTCCAACAGGCACCAACCGGCCCGGACAAGAGCGTTCACCGATCGTTTTCTGCGTTTCCAGGTGGCGGCCATCCTCGCTACGGCTAACCAGGAAGGTGGACGTCACATCAGAGCACTTCAATTCGATCTCACAGAGCCGTCCGGGTTTCATTGCCGGACGCTGCACCTCGTTGAAACTGATCTTGATGAGACGATCATTTTTCTCAAAATTGAAGGCTAGAGGCGGCATTTCCGTTGCGCCGGCAAATCTCCACTCCAAGCGGCTGGCGAGCCAGCCCACGATCAGTAGTGCTTGTGAGGAAACGGTTAAGGGTTTTAGCGTTTCGGCCACAAAGGTAATCACCACATCCGTGATTCGATCCAACTCAGCGCAGTAGTCCTCAACGTCATAAAAATTGGCCAGCGATGCGCGCCAGGGCGTTAGGCGGGCCCAATTGAGATCGCTGAGGACAATTGCTTCGTCACCTTTCCGCTGAAATAGCTGCGCGACAGTGAACAATTCCGCAGCCGGGTCCTGAAAATCGGCGGAATCGATCACCACGCGATCAGCGGCCTCGCAAAGCTGGCTGAATACTCTATCCTCGACACCTAGTTGGTCACGCCACCAGAGAAATATCGGCAGGTCGGGTACAAGCAGCGGTAAAGCTGCACTCGGCAACTCAGACACAAAGTGTCCCTGGGCCGTAAGAGTAATCTCCTCGCAGCATAGGTTCCGCGAACCTGAACGTTTCTGACTTCCACAAGAAGCAGATACGTACATCTCAATGTCACGCGCAACCGCGTTTCTATCGCCGGCCATCAGCAGAGCTCGACATGGATGAGAAGAAGACAGTTCAGCGATGACCTGCTGAGTGTCAAGCAACAACGATTCGTCCTGCAGGAAGACCATCAAACCCGCGACTCGTGCGCGTAACACAGCGTCATCGCCGAAAGCTTGATCGTGTCCAGCGCTCTGTTGCCACAATTCCGCCAACGTCCGCTCAATGGCCTCCACGTCGAGCGTGTTCGGCACATGAATCTGTTGAAGCATGGAAGACATTGTTCGTTTAGTAGTCAGTAGTCAGAGTTAGTAGTCAGTTGTTCGTGTTGTCGGAAGTGGACACATAGTCGTTTCATCAATGCCTGCGCGCGACCGAGTGTGATAAGTCAAAGCTTACGCCACTTTCTTCCGTCACGCTCTATCAATTCGAACGCGGCCGGTGGCCCCCAGGAACCGGCCTCATAATTTGGAAAATCAGAAGCTGGCTTTTTCCAGGCCTCGATAATTGGGTTCACTATTTCCCAGCCACGTTCGACCATGTCGCGCCGTGCATAGAGTGTGGAATCGCCAAGCATGCAATCGAGCAACAAGCGTTCGTAAGCTTCCGGCGGTTTTATGCCAAAGGACGAGCCATACCGAAAGTCCATGTTGACCCAGCGAATACGCATTGCCTGACCGGGAAGTTTAGCTCCAAAACGTAGGGTAATGCCTTCGTTCGGTTGAATGCGAATGACGAGTACGTTAGGTTCCAAAGGAGCATCATTATCAGTGAACAGTCTATGAGGACCTTCCTTAAAATAGATCGCAATCTCCGTGACGCGCTTCTGCAAGCGCTTCCCGGAGCGGAGGAAAAAGGGAACATTTGCCCAGCGCCAATTATCAAACTTGATCTTAACAGCCGCGAAGGTTTCAGTGGACGAGTTGGGATCGACTCCCGGCTCTTCGCGGTAGCCGACGACAGTCTCTCCCAACACCTGACCGGGACCATACTGCCCCCGCACCGCATATTCATCAACCCGGTCGACTGGTATCGGACGCACAGTCTTCAGAGCTCGGATCTTCTCATTACGAACGTCGTCTGATTTAAGAGAGACTGGCGGATCCATGGCGATCAACGAAACGAGCTGAAAGACGTGATTCTGCATCATGTCGCGTAGCGCGCCCGCCCGTTCGTAGTAGGAGCCACGACCTTCGACCCCGATTGCTTCCGCATTGGTGATCTGCACGTGGTCGATGTACTGGTAATTCCACATAGGCTCAAAGATGCTATTAGCGAAGCGAAAGACCAGAAGGTTCTGGACCGTCTCTTTGCCCAGATAGTGATCTATCCGATAGATTTGGTGCTCTTCAAAAACCGAGGCCAGTTGGGTGTTTAGTGCCCGCGCACTCTCGAGATCGTGACCGAAGGGCTTCTCCACAATAATGCGGGTCCAGGCCTGACCTTCCGGCCGCGCCAGATTGGCCTGAGCCAGTTGGTTCGAGATAGGTCCAAAAAATTCCGGCGCGGTGGCCAAATAAAAGATGCGATTGCCCTGAGTCTTGCGTTCCTCGTCGATCTCTTTCAGACGCGACTTCACTTTGGCGTAAGTTTCGCCGTCCTTGAATTCGCCGGCGGCATAAAAGATACCGTCGGCGAAGCTGTTCCACTCCGCTTCATCAAACGTATCTTCGTCGCCAAATTCCGTCAGGGCTTCGCGCATTTTGGCGCGATATTCCTGATCACTCATTTGCTGCCTGGACACGCCAAGAATGGCAAACTCAGCTGGAATGAGATGCTGTTGCGCGAGACGATAAAGCGCAGGAAGAAGTTTGCGTCGGGTGAGATCCCCGGTAGCGCCAAAGATAACTACCACGCAGGGTCCAGCGGTGGGCCCAATACGGATGCCGGCGCGGAGCGGGTTTGCGGGAGCTTCGGTCATTTACTCGCGGTCGATCGCAAATGGATGACCGAAAGAATAACACGGCCCAGCGTGTCTAACGGCTACTTAACGGGTAGCGAGCCAGGAGCCCGAGTCATTATCATCACGCAAAGACGCAAAGGGGGCAAAGACGCAAAGAAGAGATTCTGTATCTTTCTTTGCGTCTTTGCCCCCTTCGCGTCTTTGCGTGACAACTAGTCGGCTGTCAGGCCCGCACCGGATAATCCTTGGCGTAAGAGTAAGCTGTGTACGCGGAGATAATGTGACAGATCCAACCCAGCGTTCCGCCCGTGCCAATCCAGAATCCGGGTGTGATGAGCAGCCAGAGTATGCCCGCCAGGATTCGACCATTATAGAGTTGGCCAATTCCGGGAATGAGAAGACTCAACAGTCCGGCTGTAAATGGATCGCGCATTAAGAAATACCCTCCGCGCGAAAATACGACGAGGCAAGTGGCTTTGTTCAATAGAAGTTTTTTTGGGGCGCTAACTTCGTTCGGCTTTTGAGCTAGCGAATCCAGGCGGGGCGTGTGCTTTCGTAGGCGGAGATTCTTGCTTCCTGCTGGAGCGTTAGCCCGATGTCGTCGAGTCCTTCCAACAGACAGTGTCGCTGGAATTCTTCTATGGAAAAGACAGACGAGAAACCGTGCGAGTCGGTTACGGTGCACGCTTCCAGATTTACCGTAACTTTATAGTCCTCGTTCTCCTGCGCGCGTTGTCCCAGTTCTGCCACTTGAGCCGCCGGTAACACCACTGGCAGCAAGCCATTCTTAAAGCAGTTGTTCGCAAAGATGTCAGCGAAGGAAGGCGCAATGATCGTGCGGAATCCGAAGTCGGCGAGTGCCCAGGGAGCGTGTTCCCGCGAAGAACCACAACCGAAATTCTTGCCGGTAAGCAGGATTGAAGCACCACGATAGCGAGGCTGATTCAGAGAAAAGGAAGGGTTGGGTTCACCGTCCGGCAGGTAGCGCCAGTCATGAAAAAGAAACTCACCGAAGCCTGTCCGCTCGATGCGCTTCAGGAACTGTTTCGGAATGATCTGGTCAGTGTCCACGTCTGCTCGATCAAGCAGCGCCACTCGACCGGTGTGTTTGCGAAAAGGAACCATGAGATTAGGTGTCGGGTATCAGGTGCCAGGTGTCGGGTGTTCGTTCTAGTTGCCAGGACGTACAACGTTTTATTGGGAACTTCTCTTACCGGAACCTGGCACCTGACACCCGGCACCGTTATTTGAACTGCCACTTCCTGACGTCGGTAAAGTGACCGGTAATCGCGGCTGCCGCCGCCATCATGGGGCTGACAAGGTGTGTACGTCCACCGCGGCCTTGTCTTCCTTCAAAGTTCCGATTGCTCGTCGAAGCGCAGCGTTCG
>JAMQPH010000699.1 GCA_023717605.1 Pyrinomonadaceae bacterium | reverse complement strand
ACGGAGAGAGATTAGACGAGTGCAAACTCTGGCCGGTACTTGACCAAGCCTTGCCTTCCAGTTAGGGCACCGGCCTTCAGCTCCGCCACCATGAAAGCCTCAGGAGGAACTTCGTATTCGCAACGCAGGCCCTTCTGATTTGCCGGAACGAATCCGAAACGAGGGTAATACTCGGGATGACCGACGACCACCACAAAGTAGCAACCAATACGCTCGCATTCTCTCAGTCCTTCCCGAACTAAGAGAGAACCAACACCTCGGTTCTGATGGGCTGGCAGTACCGCCATCGGCGCCAGACCCATTGCCTTGATGTTGTCCGGCGTCTCGATCGAAACAGGACTGAAGAAGATGTGCCCAATTATCTGCGCGCGCTCGATGGCTACGAGCGAGATGTACGGATCGGCGGCTATCCGAAGTGCGTCAACCAGGGCTGCCTCATTCGGGCTGCCAAAAGCTAATTCATTGACTCGTCTAACTACGCCGATGTCATCTGAATTTTCCGCCCGCACTGTAACCACTGGCTCGTACATCAGTGGGCTGGCGATTCGACAGGGGTGACCGGGTCCTTGTAGAGAGCAGCGCCCGCTATAGCCCCCAGGATTGAAGTGATCAACTGGAAAGCTCCTGCCTTCAACCAGAGCGCATTCGAAAAGAACCCGAGTGGGATGAACTCAGCCGGACCGGTTATCGAGAAGGCCAGCCAGGCAACCACCCCCGCGAACGCCGCCGTCTTCGGTCCAGCCCCACAGTACGTGCGCATCATGGCGTAGAGGAAGATCGATAGCAGGCCGCGGCCCAAGTCGAAGGCCACGAAGTAGGCCAACCCGAGGCTGTGTGGTTCCGGCGGTGCGACACCTAGACTGTCATATACCGCCTTCCAGTCTGTGCTCAGCAGTTTTTCGTGCAGGAAACCATCCGAGAAAAAGCAGATGACTGTAGCCACGAGTCCACCAACGATGACTCGAACCCAATTAATCTTCGGCACGATTACCTCCTTCGGAGATCTCTGACACCTGGTCGGCCTCTCGCGAAATTGCGAAGTAGACCGTATCCAGATCATTCGTTGTTTCACGTTTCCAGAAACTCATTCCCGCTCGTTCCATCACCCTGAATGACGCGAGGTTTGCCGCGTCAGTGCTCGCTGCTACGCGCTGAAGCGCAAGTCCCTTAAAGCCATAGTTAATCATTGCTCTGGCGGCTTCTGTAGCCAGCCCCTTGTGCCAGTGTGAGGGAGACATTCCGTAAAGCAGTTCCAGTGTGGGAGGTTCATGAAGGAACCAGAACCCGCAGAACCCGATCAGTGATTCCTCGTCCCGAGGCAAGACCGCCCATAAGCCGAATCCGTGATTCTCGAATGAAGTGAGACTGGTATTAATTAACGATTCGACCCGATCCCTGGTGATTACCTCATCGTCCCAGAGGTATTGTCGCACTTCTGGCTCGGTCCAGAGTCGGTGAAGGTCATCAACGTCGTCTCGTCCAAAGGGCCGAAGCCTAAGTCGAGCCGTCTCAATTACCGGAAGAGTCATGTTCGAGACGCTGGATTAAATTCTAAACTGCTAAGTATAGCTATTCGACGTCGCACCAGATCTCATGCGCCCTCAGAAGATCATCTGAACGGAAAACGCCGGTTTCAATCCGAGGGCCGTGATTCTCAACCAAATACTCAAGGAAATCTGCCACGAATTTTCGCTGCTCCCTAGTACATGCGCTAACCAACCTGTTTCTCATCCCGTCCTGGATTAAGTGAAAAAGCATCTGATCGAGGTACGACTCACGGGGATTGTCCAGCGTGTCCAGGGTCAGTCTGATCAGAGCAGGCATGTAATAAATCAGCCCCTCGGCTGACGAAAAGCACAAAGGGTCCCAACCCGGATTCCCCAACTGCTGCAAGCCTATGGAATCCACATCAGCTGCCGATAGAGTTTGATCGTGCTCCGCGCACTCGCAGCAGTGTTGGTAATTGCCGAAGTGAATTGGCTTTGGCAGATTGAATACTAGCTTGGCTTGCTGCTTCCAATCCATTGTAACGACCGCGCTCAGTTGCGAGCGATTTCACTCAACTTCACGCCACATCTCAAGTCCACGCTAAATATGTGCGCCTCTTTTCCACATTTCAGAAACCGCTTGACCTTTATCGAAATCATCAACGACGAGGATGAGTTGATTTTGGTGATCGCTGTAAATCACCTCAATATTTACGCCGGCGTCTGCCATCATGCGCGATATTTTCCCCAGTTGGCCTGGTTGATCCTGCTTGAGTTTTTGAACCAGAACCTCTCGATCTTCGATCACTACGATTCCTCTTTCTTCGAGGGCCTTGCGGGCAGCAGCCGGGTCCTCGAATAGAAAATGCGCAATACCTTCGCCGTCAAAGACAAATGCCCCGCCGCCCTCGACGCTTAGACCTGCGCTCCCTAAAGCCTCTCCCATTTCAGCTAACGCTCCGGGGCGATGTTCTAAACGTATGGCTAAATCTCGCATGATTTGTCCTTCTCAAAGTTTTTAAACCTGAACGACATTTATCTTCGTTTTTACAGAGTTTGCAATGAAACACTTCTCATGTGCTGAATGATGCAGTTCTACTATCTGCTCTGGGGCAGGAGCATGCTTGTTGTCAAAAATGACCTTAGGTCTCAAGGTAACCTGGGTTATGGCCAGCTTTCCTTCCTCATTCTTCGCCAATACTCCTTCTGCGTTATCTTCGTAACTCTCTACAACGTAGTTTTTCTCAACGGCAAGTGACAAAAACCACAGCATATGACAACTTGAGAGCGAAGCAATGAACGCTTCCTCCGGATCTACTGCGAATTCATTGGACATCGGAAGCGGTACGACATGTGGTGAGGAGGACGCTGCCAGCTCAATTCCGCCGTCAAATGTCCACGTATGCGACCTGCTGTATTTATTGTCGACAAAGGGTTCGTCAAGCTTCTTCTTCCAAAACACCCTGACGTTATATGCCATCACTCAGTCCTCGGGAATTGATCTTTAGATTGGGGTAATTTGTCTTGTCCAGAGCTGCGGCCGATGCTGATGGCTCAGGTCTGTCGTAGGTGGGCCAGCACGCGAGACCACAGGGTCCCAACGACATATTGTGTATCCACTTCCGGCAACCGTGGGGACGGCCCGTGTAAAGCTGGATCAGCTGCAGACAACTCTTGTCGAGCGTCCCAGAAGACGGGAAGGATTTCGTCCCAGACGCTCAGGATAATGTTGTAGCACGCCGATGCCACTCTTATCTGATCTTGAAATCGAGGAACGTAGGGACTGGTCTCAAGCCAGTCAAGCAAGTTCACTGTCCGCTCATAAGAAGTCGGATACTCGGAGGGCGAAGCAGTGCTCTCATAAGAAGCGGCGCGGCCTTGATAAGCCGCCGCAGCTCGGGACAGTAAGTCCAACCCCGCGAAATATAGGAAAGGCCCAAAAACGGCTGAACCTGTCGTATCAGTGTCAGCCGTTGCCTCCACCACTGTAATAAATCCAATCTTGTCAGCCTCAAATTCCTTTGAACGAAGATCGCTATCGCTCTGGCTGCCCTTGAAAGGATGAGCGTCCAGGTCGCCAGCAGTAATATGCGCGTACTCGTGACTAATGACGAACAAGATCAACGCATCCACAAGGTTTGCAACGTGAGTCTGGTATTCCGGAGGTGTCTTACGGGGATAGACATACAAACACGTATTCAGGACAGTATGAGTCGCCACCAGATCTGAGACTAACTGATACGTACCCTCAGAAAAGTGCCCACGGACTTGAGTGTCATATGACGAAAAGACCGCCAACTGGCTCATGATTCCGGAGAATTTGAAGAACCCATTATCGATGAGAACGAGCGGCGCCCCAATCGAGGTCTTCTGCGTCACGGCAGACACCTGCCCTGTGGTCAAGGTACCGACAGCAGGCAGCTCTGGAAGCCGCCAGTCATGATTGGCAAAAACGGTTTCGATGCGAGCGCAGACGTTGGCAATCCCGAATAGAGAACCTGGAGTTTCGTAGCGCGACCATTGACTCGGGTCGTCAAGGCGCCATTTGTTAAGGCGAGCTGCAAATATCTGTTCCACCAACTCTTCGTCAGCACCTGCCCCCTCGATGACCGCAGCCAAGCCACCACTGTCCAATCGGTCGGAAATAAGTTCCTTTTGTATGTCTTCTCGGAGTAGGCGAAGGAAATCTTCATGGGTCAGCATAGGTTCCCCGGCGCCTTTTCGCTCTTGTTGCTGCAGCGCTTCGAGCTCTCTTACCGCTTCCGGACGCCTCGATGCCGGCATAGCCACTATCCTTTCTCCACCGAGTTTGTGATTCGGTGATTGCAATCCAAATTTCGCGGCATCGTTGCTTGCTCGCGTCGCAAGCTGTCAATGGCTTTGAGACCCTTTGTTTGCATAATTATCTTGCCGTTCACGCTCAAATTGCAATGACGGCAACAATAATTGTCGCGACCACGGAAAGCCCATACCCTATCCACGTCAGTCTGTAGCGGAGGCTCGCGACACGATCCAGTTCTGCGTCCACATCTGTGTAGTCGGACAGGCTGACCCGATATGTGTAGATACTGGCAGCAAGAGTAGCCAGTAAACCTGTGGCCAGGAACAGTGCAACGGCAATGCCGAGCAGCAACTTTTTGTAGGGCGGCGCGTCGGTGCCTAGCCACTTGTCCTTGAGAGCGAGCACGACGCCAATTGCGGAGAAAGAGACAGTCAGCAAATGTTTAGCAAACTCGATGAGACGCTGGTTCTGAGACTGCATAAGCTCTTTGACAATATCGCGCTTACGCAAGTCCTCCTCAGTGAGCTCGACACTCTCTGCTGGAATAGGGTGGTCTGCCATCATTTCACCTTTGCGATGTTAAATGGTCTAGCGGCCCCTACTGGCGGTTGAATGATCGCCATGAGTGCCTCTTTTGTGTTAGGGCATGTGTACTGTAAGCGCACCCTGGTTGGTGGGCTAGCGCCACGAACGCCTGTGTTTGATTCAACAACGATAGTATGTGTGTGGGAAGTTCCGCCACTGTTGCAGTTTACTTCCACCTCAAAGTTGTTCATGGATAAACTCCTGAAGTCAATCACGTTGCGAAACACGCTCCCGCGCTCCGTCCCGAGCTGTTCGGCGTCGGCGAGATCTAACTCCGAGACTCCTTGGCGCGCTTCGACCATTGCCAAAGACCACCCGTAATCTCAACGGGCAAACGATAGCCCAATTGGCGGGCGAGCATGACAATCTGCCCGCGATGGTGACCTTCATGCGCCACGAAATAGGTTAGGACATGTCCCACGTCGAGGGGAAGATTACGCCAGGTGTATAACGAGGAGGTGGGGATCGTTCCGCCTCGGTCAAAACCGAGCGTCAGCAAACTGATGATGCCGCGGCTACTGCGGCCTAGTGCTGGAATCAGCTCCTTCGGTCCAACCTTGTGTCGATTTACACTTCGCGGCACCGCGATGCCATATTCTTGTCCTAAGGTCTTGATCCACGTACACCGCGCATTGTGGATGTGACCGGCAATCATCTGAACGGTTCGTCGTGGAGCCCCCGGCACTGTAGCTCCCCATATCTCGAGAGGTAAGTGTTCGACGAGGAAGACGGTGACGCGGTTGTTAGTTCTCCACGCGGCAAGAAGCATATCTGGCTGATCAAGTGCAGTGCGCATCACAACTCTTTAAAGAAATGAACAACCTGACGCCGAACGCGAGGCATCAGCGACTCCCCAACCCACTTACCAAAGAGGCGGCTCAGATTGCGTTATGACCACAAATCACTCCTGTAGATTCCTGAGTCGCCTTCAGCAACATCTTCACCACCTTGAAGTCGATTTTCTCAGGCTTTGAATAACGGATACAACCCTTGCCTAAACTCACTCCTTTTCCTTTGAGCAAATCTCGATGTGCATTCATCACGTCTGTTCTGAGGATATACAGCGCAATGAAATGCTTTTGGCTGGCAAAACCCACTTCCACTTCGCCGTTGCGCGAGTAGCATGGCCCACCGTATCTCATCGATTCTTCGAAACCTTTTAGTGAAGTGCAACACAGGTCACGCAGTTTGGCGAGCGCGGCCTTTCTCTCAGCGGGAACTTCATCGAGATAAACAGTTACAGTTTTTGCAGTGCTTTGCATGAGAAGCACGTTATCGCGGCTCAGCTGCGAGCTCTAGTTAGATCACGCTCTGCTTCAAGTCCGAACTCTTTCCATCGCAATCTTGGATGACTGGAAACCAACTTTCTCCCAGAATCTGCTGCTCTCGTGGCCCGCACGCAAAACCCATGTGATTCCGGCATCATCTTTGATAAGCTGTCGAACAAGTTCACGACCGATGCCCTGTCCACGCTGATCAGTAGCTACGGCAACCATCGAGATATAACCATTAGAGACCTCATCACATAAGGCTCTGGCAAATCCCACAATGCGAGAACCGTCGACTGCTACGACGGTTCGATTGGTATTCTCCAGCATCTTCTTGAACCTATCAGGATCGGAAACACGATGCTGCCATCCAGCCTCAGCTAGAAATTCGCGAACAGCTTCAAAATCTTCAACAGCTATTGATCTGAATCTCATCTTCAATTTCTTTGGCTATCATTCAAGTGACAAGCGATCTAACGCTAATGCGCTTCAGCGGCCGTTCGAGAACTGCATTGCGCGCAAGTTGTCGATGAGAGGCATGCTGATTCCGGTCCGTTGCAAGCGCTTATTAGACATCAGCGTTGTTACAATCCACCTGCTCTACTCTAACCAGATCGATGATTTTAGCGTCCACACACTCTCTGGATATTTCTCCCTCAACTCCTTCGCCACTCCGCCGAGCGCCATGTGATCGTTTGCCCCCTTGTACCGGCTCACTCCTCTCCAATACACCGCCTCCGGTGCAGCCACTGTCTCCGGGTAACCCTCCGCCACCTCGGCGTACCTCCGCTCGGCCTCTGCCCATTGCTTGTGCATGAAAGCAATTCGCGTTAACCCCAACTCTAACTGGGCGCGGAACTCTAAAATCTATTGGATTTGTGAGCCTAATTCTTACTCTTCCGAGTGGGTTTCCTCAAGCTTGCCAATCCGGTCGGCCAGCTTCGTTTGCAGTTTGATTGTGTTGCTGGTGAATGATTCGGCGGCCAGTTGAGCTGTCAGACCAGGCGTGGCTTGTCCCAGACGATGGTGTAGCTCCATAGCCAGTGGTAGAAAAGTCGGGCACCGGGGAGAAGACGCGCGGCTAGCGCTTCAACTTCCTGAGCCAGTGCTGTTCGCAGATTGCGCGTTCAATGTTGAGACGCGAGTTTGGAGCGGTTCCGCACAGCCTCGACTACTAAGACCGCCGCATCCGTTACAAAGTTTGGCTCGTCGAGTTGAATGTGATGGCCGCTCTCCTGTGCAATAAGAAGCTTGCTGCTTCGGGAGAGATTGGCAAGCCCAACCTTCTGTTGCCTCTTCTCTTCGGAGATCCGCTTCCACTCGTCAGCTGAAATACCTGGCGGCGGGTTTCCAGAATCAGACTTCCCTATGATCACCACCAGGGGTTTATCTCCCAGTTGGTAAGGAGTTTTGGTCCTGGCAATGTACATCGCTTGCAGTTCTTCTGCCCAATAATCGGACCCTGCGGCTGCGCGTGGTGGCTGAGACCGGAACCAGAGACGAATCGTTTGAGTGGACGCCGGCAGCTTGTCGAACGGAGGCTCGGTCTTCGGAGCACCAAACATCTTTTGGTTGAACTCGAATTGTTCGATGTCTTCCGCGACGGGAGGCCTCGGCGGACTAGTCTTCATAGTTTGAACAGGCGGAACGGCGATCCCTTTTGCAGTCTCCCGCACTCGAACGAGTTTACCTTGATACATGAGGGTCGTATCTTCGTGGGTGGAATCAACCAGCACCATCCCAGCCACCTCAGAAGAGTACTGCTCGGCATAGACTCGCGCGATCAGCCCGCCGATGGAATGTCCGACGAGCACGTAAGGGGCTTTGATCCGAGCAGCTTTCAACAGCGTGTGAAGTTCGTAGGCGTCTTGCTTCATCGTGTGCGGTGTCGGGCCGGGATCGCTCCAGGCGAGCCCGGCGCGGTCATAACTGCACACGCGCGCAAAAAGAGAGAGCTTCGGTTGCACTAATCCCCAGTCGAATGAGAAATCACCTCCGCCTGCGATCAGCACAATCGTCGGCTCACTTTTACCTGTGCAGTTGAGGTGCAAGCGGTAACCGCCTACATCCACCAATTTGCCGGGAGGCGCATACGCAGGCGTCTTATCCTGTTGTTGACCGACTGCTGTCACCGTTATCAGCAACAACAACACGGTTACCGCTTTATTGATGCGCTTCAGTTTCATCCGCTAATCAGTTAGCAGGTGTCACATCGGCAGAGTGAAATCGGTTCGCCGTCCTGGCACGAGCCTTTGAAGCTTCGACTTCCCGATCCCGGGGAGGAGAGTTCGTCACGAGAGATTGAAGGAGTTCGTGTGCTGCTTGCGCCACCTGGTCTACGGCACGATTGAAGACGAGTTCGTTAGCCTTGGAGGGCTTGGTGAATCCGCTCAGTTTTCGCACGAATTGCACCGAAGACGCGCGGATTTCTTCTTCAGTCGCCGGGGGCTTGAAGTTGTGCAGGGTTTTGATATTTCGACACATAGTATTTGTTCACCAGCTGATGGAAGGGCCTAGGATTGAGCCTCTTCATCTCAGCATTCGTTATTTGATCATTGTTCGTCCAGCAGTTTGGTGGTGTTCTCCGTCACGCTTGGTACTCTAGCCATTTCAGCCGTTTTGACACGCTTTGTGCCGAAGTCCGTAATCGCTACGCTATTTGCTGCAGGCAAGGCATGAAAGCGCCCGGCAGCGTCCAAATTCGCGCTCTCGATTATGTTTCCTTTAACATGAGAGGGCGAACTGCTTGGGGCATTATCTTCCAGTAGCAGCGCATAGAGTAAACGGACGAACCCAGCCACAATACAGACGATTGCGGGGCTGAACAGGAGGAGAGTTCCTGCCAATCCAAGATCTAAAGCGACGCCTTCGGGTTCTTTTATTATCCCTCCAATCATTGCTAACAGTATCCCTGTAAGCAACAGTATCAGACCCAGCCGCTTGCCTCTTTGCCGGGACGTGAGCTTAGGTGCAGAAGCTTCGGCTTCACGCTCCGGTAGAGTGCCACCATGAGAGAGCACCACAGTTACGACGCTGAGCGGGAAGCCGCAGCGTGAACAAAAGCGCATTTCATTGACGACCTGTTGCTGACCACATTGTGGGCAATGCATTGAAAGAGCCTCACTTTACAAACAACTTACAGTTCAGATGTATATTACGAGCATGACTTTTCCTGATTCTATGAATGATTACGAACAACGTTCTGAAAAGTTTATCAACATCAATTGAATTGGCACAACGCTGGATTTGAGATGCAGGGCATGAGTTGTTAACTCCGCTGTTATCGCTTGGTCAAATACACCCATTTAGCGAAGAAGTCAGACAGGTCTTTCCCGGTGGCACGCTCCATCGCGCTTTGAAAGTCAGGAGTTGTCACTGACTTTCCGAAATTCCTGCGGGTGTATTGACGTAGGCCCCCCCAAAAGGCACGCTCACCCACCTCCTCACGCAGGACGTGAAGTACATAGGCTCCTTTGTCATAGACGAGCGTGCGATCTTCGCGTGTGGGATTTGACCAATTTGGAAAGACGAGAGACCGATCCTTACCCGCGTCGCGAACCTTCTGGTAATTCACACGGTTGGTTTCGATCTCGCGCAGGTATTCCTCTCGACCGAAACGATGTTCTTTGTAAGCAGCGGCCATAAACGTCGCGATGCCTTCGTTCAGCCAAAAATGGTTCCAATCGCGGCACGTCACCATGTTGCCCCACCACTGATGCGCAAGCTCATGCGCGCCAAGCCATACGTCTCTCTCGTTTGCTAAAACCTCACGCCCGTAACTTTCACGCAAAACTGTGAAACCGCTCATTTCCTGTTCAGCACCACCTGCCGCCAAAACCTGTGTGTAAGTGGAATCAGCATAGCGAACTCCCGCGCGCTCTTCATAAAAGTCGATCATGTCGGCTGTATCGCGGAAGATGCGGAACAGCTCTTTAGCGGAGAACTGCGTGGCGAGGTAACGTAGCTGTACTCTACCGTGCTTTTCCGTGAACGTTTGGAAGCGTCCGGCCGCGAAGCCGAATGTATAGGTAGGAACAGGTATCACCTGCCTCCATTCGAAAACGATCTTATTGCCCGTCGACTTGCGCTGTGCCGCTAAACTACCATTGGCAACCGTTTTGAAATCTGCGGGTACGATCAATTTCAATTGCAACGTCGCTCTATCATCCGGCGCATCGACACAAACTAACCACTGACTGGTAGAGAAGACCGTGTAGACCTGCGTTCGTTCAGAGAAGAAACGAATACCAAAGCGTGGAGTGCCGTGATATTCGACCTCAATTTCTCGCTTCTCACTTGCTTTCGCCGGGCGCGACAATGTGACCCTTAAGTGACGATCTGCTCGCAGGAACTCTCTGGTTGCTCCATTTTCGCGCACAGCGTCAATGGTTAGTTCACCGCAGTCAAGATCAATTGTTGCCAGATTGTCCACTCTTGAAATCAGCTGTATCAGAACTTTTCCGGTTACGGATTTATTTGCAATGTCAGGTTCAACCTGCGCTTCGTAGTGCAGGACATCGAATGGCGACGATGTGGCTGTTTGCACTCTTGCTTCGGTGGTAAGCGCTTGGGCGCAAGAGAACCATAAGATCAGAAATAATCCTGTTCGCTTCATTATTCGGTATTGTCTCGACTAGTTGCTCATAGCGAGGCTCGGGGCAAAACGATCCATGAAATCACACGAAGTGTCACTAAATTCTTCGTGTTGGTTCGTGTGACTTCGTGGATCGTTCTCTGTAAGACTCGAAGTACACGGCTGGACCGTCGGCGGAGTTTTCCTAGGTGCCTAAGAACGCCAGGGCGACTGGCAGTTCGAGAAAGTCACCATACCGCTGGGCCGCCAGGGAGACGGCCCGGTTTTCGGCTTTTGTCAGCCGACGAAAGAGATAAGTCTCGATGACCACTGCATCTCTTTGGAGTGTGCGTTTCCAGGAACCCACGATTTGCCCATCGACCACAATGATATAACTTAGATCGTTGCCCATCGCCGTCAACCTGGCGCCGACCTCAGCATTACCTATGGCACTGCGATCTTTGTAGCCCGAAATGTATTCATCGTAAATCGGCAACAAGTAAGCGGTCGGTGAAACGAGTTTTGCAAATGGTCGGGAGGTCGAAAACCAATAACCTTGACCGTCTACAGCCTCATGTCGCAGTTGCGCCTTGATCTCTTCCAGCCCACGTCTGGCGTCGTTGACTGTTAAGCCTGACCACTTCGCAAAATCCTGGACGGTGGCTGGCCCGCGGCTCACAAAGTAACGACGAGCGAGTTCAGCCAGGGCCTCCTCGCGCTCAAGGGTCTTCGTGGGTGGGGCGCGTTCATCCAACAACGCGTAGGTGAATTGTTTCCGCGCCGTGCGCCGCTGCAGACGAGGCCCTCCAATTCTGCAAACACCATGATGTAGGTTAGTCGCAATCGATCATCCGTTGCGATGCCTGCTCTCTGGAGCGCAACTCGCAGTTCATCGCGTGTAAGTTGTTTGCCACCTCGTAAGGCTTTGGTCAGCGTCGCGTTACTCCGTCGAAAGATGGTCTTGTCTAATTCCAGTTCGCGATACATAAAGGCATTGGCCGCATGGACGCGCGGCGAGGTGAGCGTCAGCATCCCGCGTATGTCGGCAGGAGTAACAAAATGCCAGGTGGGCCGCAAGATATGCGTGCGAAGGATGGTTCCATCCGCGAAGGCCTGATTGATGTCGTCGTCAGTAGCACCCTGCAGACGCAGTCCGAGTGCCCATTTCGCGCTTGCGTAATCCTGTGCCTGGACAGCACCCAACCATTCCACCACATCCCGTGCCTTTCTAAGTGGAGCGTTACTAATACGCTGGCTGTGCAGCCGACGGTGTGCAATGTCTAAGGCATAAGCCATACAATCCTTCTTTCAATGTGGCTTTGGCCTTTCATTGTTAGCATGGATTAGGGATAGGACCAATACGGCCAGTTAAAAGTATTCCGAGGATAGGTAATACGGCCAGTTAAAAAGTATTCAGAGGCTATTCAGATGTGGCTTGGTCGAGTTGCGCTGCGCGACATGCGGCGGGGAGTTAGTAGAGTTTGCTTCCGTTTACTTACCTCTTTTCAGTTCAGACAATACCTGCGCGGCAACGTCACGTCCTGCCTCCCGCAGCTGTTCTTCCAGACTCGTATATCGTGGCTGGGGTCTGCCCCAGGTCTGTCTGACCCCTTTGCCGACCCCACTGGCCGCGATTCTTCCGGTCCCTGGCTCAAACAGCAGGTAGCGTAACCTGAACGGAGTTGGGTCATAAGTTGAAATGGTTTTGTCCCACCTCAGCTCCATCCATATAACCCAGGCCTTGTCTTCCGCCAGGGCAGTCTCTCTCGCCTCCCACAGCGCGACATCTTCATCCTCGGACACTTTCGCGCCGGGTATATTTTTCAATTCAAGCAGACAGCCGCCTCGTGCCTGGTACTCAAGGCTCGCTGGATGAGAAAAACCTGAAAAGGCGCGAGTCTGCTGAAACTCATCCGGAGCAGCCGTGACGACAATGAAAGCAGGTGATGGCACCTGATCTTTCTTGTCAACACTTCCCGCCGGCGAGCTTCCTGGCGGAGCTGTCCCAGCCTGGGATTGAGTCTGATTGCGGCCCGATTGTGCTAACGATATCGAAGCGAATATCAAGCAGAAAGTCACCACGGCTAAAACATTCAGATAGCGATGAGGAACTATTTCTTTCGGCTGATGACTGGTGTTGGCGGAAGGCATGGCATCACCTCACTCTGATATGTCCGAGCGGGGAGAGGTTGTTCGGGATTTTCACTCAAAGTCTGGACTAGATCAAGCTAATTTCCGTTTCGTCGTCATCCCATTGCTGAAGACATTGTCCTGCGTACCATAGATGAGATGAAGCCGACGATGAGGCGGATGAAGATAACGCCGTACTCTTTATACTTTCGATCAGTGAAAGCAACGATGCCGTGCAAGTAGATGAGGTAGCCAATGTCACCAGGCCTAATGTCAGTTCGGATATTCATAGATCGCTACGCCTTGACGATCTGGAACACGTTTCCCTCGGGGTCCACACCGTCGCAAGAACCCCAGGCACTCGGTTCTGACATCACGGCTCCGTGGTTGCGCAGGTGAGTGCGAGCAACCTCGATGTCCGGAACTTCGAACACGAGTTTGATCGGCGTTTCCTCACGGGCCGTTGGAGGCTTCGTTATCTGAATGTCTTTCGCGATGTGGTCAGGTATAACGTGGAGCGCGAGAGCAACTCCGCCGGCGTCGAACTCGCGCCATCCCTCACTCGACTTGTCAGGTAGCTGAGGGAGGCCCAAAGCATCACGATAAAAGGTGGTCATGCGATCAAAGTCCTTCGTGAAGATCATCAAGCGTCGAAGGTGCATGGGCATTACTCAGTTCTGCATCGCTCAAATCTGGTGTGCAATCTTAGTCGTTCGATGCCTGCCGTGCAGCATCAGCTGAGCCAAAAGACTGAGGAACAGCTGTGTGCCTGTGACCGTTAGCATCGCTATTGCCATCATGCCAAAGGCGGTGCCGCAAACCCGTACTCCCTGCGATTGCATTTCACGAGCCGAAGAGCTGAGCATCACGTAGGAAAGGTAGAAGAACAATATTGGAGGCAGCAGAATACCTATAACGTGGGCAAATAAGTCATGATGTTTCCGGAGTCTGAAATAAACCAGTACTCCCAATAGCTGCGGCACAGCTAACATGCCGAGCAACGAAAGTAAGCTCCCAATTACGCGAAGCGTTTGCATAGCGGGGTTCCGGGCACCTGATCTAGCCGCGCGTCGACCTCCTAATCTTCCCGGCTCAATCGCTCCTTTGCTTTACAGCCAATCAATGCGACAGGAACGGAAGCTCTCAAGCCGCTCAACATACCACCTGGGAAAAGTGAGCTCTCTGGCTGGCTTCAGGATCCGCTCGACATAATCATTCGCCGCCGGTTTTGCTTCCATCGAAGGCGCGAGGTACAGGTCCAATTCTTTCAGGACATCCAGATTCATATTCAGTTTGAAGTCTTCAGTCTATCATTCACACCCTGCTTCAGCTGGGTGACGAGGCGAGCCCAATTGGCCCGAAGAACCGTTTCAACGGTTTTCTAGGCGGCCCATCCAAAACCGTTAAAACGGTTGGTGAGGACTCATCAGCACGCTTCTACCACCTAGCTGAAGCAAGGTGTGAATGAGAAAGAGCTGTAAAAGAAGACCCAAACTCGCGGTTCCGCCACTGTCATTGCTTCATGCTCCTCTTTTGTAACAGGGCGAAGATAATCAGAAATAACAGAACGGCAAATATGACCAACGACTTTAAGGACGATTGGCTCGCGCCTCCCGCAACCGCTCCGATGCCACCAGTCTCCGGACCGCTCGAGGTAATTCCTGTCCAGACCAAACTCAAGACTTCCAATAGTATCGGGTAGAAGGCATAAAGGAAGGCGAGCGCAAAGGTCAGAGGTAGCAATAAGCAGGATCAACGATGCCAGCGATACCCTGCAAACGGTCTTGCTTATGCTTGAGATGTGCACCTTGATTCAGACACCTACACCACATAGATTGTTCCGCTAGAACTAAAGCCCTCTCAAAAAACAAATGGTATCAATCGCCACTTCACCTTTTTCATATATTCGCTGTAGCCATCCAATTCCTGTCTGAGCATTTCTTCTTCTCCTAAGCTTCGGACGGCAAGAATCACAGTCAACAGCAATCCCGTCGCCAATCCGTAAAACGACCCGAGCAGAAGTGGCCCGCTGATTAACAGCAACGTGCCGCCGGTGTACATCGGGTGCCGCACAGTTCCATACAATCCAGTTGATATCACTTTCTGTCCGCGCTCTTTTTGCATCTTTACCACAGGCGCAGCAAAGGTGTTTTCCTTAAGCGCGCCGAACAGAATAATGAAGGCAAGGATGAACAACAGGGTTCCCAATATCTTGATCCACGACGGAAATTCGGGACTCCAGCCGAACCGCTTGGCATCGAGTGGCATGATTGCGAACCAAACCAAGAAGCCCAGAAAAAATGCAGAAAGCAAAACCTTATCCCAGGGCTTCTGGTCCTTTTGCACCGGTGGGCCGAATCGTTCGTTGAGTAACGCCGGGTCGTTAAAATACAAATAGACAAGAGTTGCAAAGCTCAACCCACAGAAGAGAATCGAAAATATCCAGCCTTCCGTCCAACGCCAGTCACCGGCCAGGAAAAATAGTATTACGGGAAACATCAACAGATAAAAGAAAGAGAGAATTACCTGTCGAAAAGAAGCCTTTGCGGGTGTGTTGTCTGTCTGATTCACTAATTAAATAATGACAAGATCATTCTCTGCATAACGTGATACCCACCGCCAAGATCCAGTACAGAATGAAGCTCGCGGCGAAGGCTGTGGTCCCCCAGCCGACAGCGCTGTAGAACTGCGCGGCATCTGTTCCGAAGTAGATCGAAGGAACGAATGCGAGGTTGAAGAGGGCGATTGCGTAGGCTGCCTTGCCGGCCCAGCCGGGGAGCACCCTGGTACGTAATACTGCATATCCGGCGGCCGACAGGAACACGGCAGTCAGAATGCGCGTGATCGAGCCGTGAATCAGAATACTGCCTTTAGCCAGGGGGCCGTCGATGGTGGGGTCGATCGTGCCGTCCGGGGTGCCGAAGACCGCTCCCACCTCGAGGGAGATAGCGACCAGAGAAACCGCGACGTAAATCATACCCGCACCGTAAGCGAGGCTAGCAACCCATTCGTAGGCCGAGTCTGCCTGGCGAATGAGATGACAAAAGCCAGTTATGAAGACGATCATTAGGGCACAGAGGATGAGATTAAGCAGGTTACGAGTGAAGACGTTCCACGCCGGAGGCGGACCGGAGTACATGAAATAGAGCGGTACGATGAGTGTCGCCCCTACCCCGATCATCACGCCGCAGACACCGGTCAGGCGTCGTACTTTTGGGTCCTTCATTAAACGAGTCCTCTCTGTTCATCATGATTTGCGGAATCATTGGTGGACTCTTCTAAGGACGAAATTCCACCCGGAATGTTCGCACATTTTGAAATCAGTGGTTCATGAAGTGAATCGAGTGCGATCGGCAGCGGAAGTCTTGCGAATAGGTGCGCCCTTGATGGCTGGTCCTGTCATGTCGTTTCACTCGTCCGCAGCTCGCGAAAGAATGCACGGATATCATCTACCAGGAGTTCGGGCTCCTCGAGCGCTGCGAAGTGACCGCCTCTCGGCATGTCAGTCCAGCGTTGGATGTTGTAGGTGCGCTCAGCCCACTCACGAGGTACGACGAGGTCCTTTTCGCCGGGGAACATAGCGATGCCCGTCGGAGTTTCGATTCTTTCGCCAAGTCGGAGTGGGTTTGGCGCCGGATCGTGCCGCTTTTCGAAGTATCTGCGAATGGAGGCGTTGATCGTTTCCGTGACCCAGTAAAGCGTGACTGTGGTCAACAGTTCATCTTTTGTGAACCGGCTCTCGATGTTGCCATGGCAGTCGCTCCACGCGCGAAACTTTTCCACGATCCAGGCGGCGAGACCCACTGGGGAATCATTGAGACCGTACGCAAGAGTTTGGGGACGAGTGGCCTGGATCTCTGCGTATCCTCCCTCTTCTTTCTCCCACCACTTGACGCGCTCCAGGTAATGCCGTTCGGCGGCCGTCAACTGGGCATCGGGCGGCAGCGGCTCCGACCAATCCAAGTCGACCGACCCGATGTGGATACCGCTAACTACATCTGGATGGAATCGACCGAGCGCGCTGGTTACTCTCGCGCCGATGTCTGAGCCGTGGGCGCCAAAGCGGCGATAGCCTAGAACCTCAGTCATCAATGTACGCCAGAAGGTGTCGACTCTCACCAGCCCTCGATGAACGGGCCGCTCGGAAAAGCCGAAGCCGGGCAGGGAAGGCACAATGACATCGAACGCGTCTGCAGGATCGCCCCCGTACGATGCGGGATCGGCGAGCGGCCGAATGATCTTGTACATTTCGAAAAACGAACTCGGCCACCCGTGTGTGATTACCAATGGAAACGGGTGCGGACCCTTTCCACGGACATGCACGAAGTGTATGTTGAGTCCATTGACCTGAGCGCAGAACTGGGGCAAGGCGTTGATGAGTTGCTCTTGTTTTCTCCAATCAAACTGAGTGAGCCAATACTCTACGAGTTCCTTGAGATACGAAAGCTCAGTGCCGTAGTCCCAGCCGGCCCCGTCAACCTGATCCGGCCATCTCGTGCGCACGAGGCGGTCCCTGAGATCGAATAGGATCTCTGGTGACACGTCTACGTTGAATGGCTCCATATGATTCCAACCCTTCATCAAATCTTCAGCTAGAGACGGGGTGAAATTCTTTCTACCGCTTCACTCGAGGAGATGACAGGGTAAACTTCGAACTCGACAAGATCATTCCAATTGACAATCCATTCGTCGAGATGCTTGCGATCTTCCGTCTCCATTAGTTGAAAACAACGTTCGAGCTTTTCATCGACCCAGCTTGATATGTATCGCAAGCCTTCCGGAGCGAGGCGGCCTCGTTCCCGGAAACGTCGATATACGGGCACAGGATCCTGACCCTTAAAGTGTTCAATAATCATGTAGAGCAAAGACCTTCCTCCCAATGGCGAAGCTACTGTTCCAATCGGAGGCCAACGCCGGAATTAAGCAGCTAACCGCGAACGGTTAGCCCTCATAGCCGGAGCATTGGCAGCGGACTCAATGGGTGGCTCAGCAATCGCCCGAAAGAAAGTTGGGCAAAACCACGCGCAAGGGCAATTGTCGATTAGAGACATGCTGACCACAATATCAGTAGCGCCCAATCACCAGACGCCTGGAATGAGGCGCTTTATTCGCGCCATATACGCTTCGTAGGCCGTCCCGAACTCCTCCACCATCATCTGCTCCTCCGGGCCGACGCGGAGAGCGAAAAGGAGCGCGAACGCGACGAGGTAGGACGGGCCCGCTACCCAGTTGGGAAGCACGAGCGCCTGACCCGACGAATAGAGCAGGACGGCCAGATACATGGGGTGGCGGACATGGCGGTAGATCCCCTGGGTAACGAGCTGGTGCTTATCCCGCACCTCGAGGGTAAGCGACCAGTTCGTGCCAAGTTGAGCGTGCGATCGGTAGAGCAGCCACAGCCCCAATGTCAGGCAGAAGATGCCGGCGATGAACGAGACCGGGAGAAGCGGATAGTCAGCGAACGAGAGCACCGGCGTCGCGACCAAGACGAGGGGGAGC
>JAMQPH010000672.1 GCA_023717605.1 Pyrinomonadaceae bacterium | reverse complement strand
TGAACTACACGGGACCGGAAGCAACACCAGTGGCTGAACTAACCATGGCACCTGACGGACGAAGAAACTCGTATGTCATACCAGTGCCGCCGCCGGTTTGATGAATAGTCGCCGCCGCCTTAGCGTGATCCATGATGCCAGTGATCGAGTCAGGAACATCAAGCACAAAGCAAGCAGCCAGTTGTCCATTGGCTTTGCCGGCGTTAACCAGGCAGGGCGTGTTGGGGACGAACTCACGCGCGAGCATTACCTGGCTCATCATTTCGAAGAACTGATCGCGCTTCACAGGATCTTTTTCGGCGGCCGACACATGACCCACTACTCGCCGAACGATATCTGGCCACTCCTCCAACGGACGCGCTTTGGCGTCCTTCAATGAATATCGTTTGCTGATTACTCGCTTGGCATTCAGCCCGAGCGGTTGGCTTCTACGTCTGGTTCCGGAGATTGAAGGAGACGGGTTTATGTCAGGGGTTTGCTTGCCTATAACTGCGCTCATCTTCTCTGCCTTTCTCGCGAGTGGGAACACGCGAGCCATGTAGGGATTTCAAATACACTTCGGCGCAACAAGACCCATACGCCAATCTAAAATGTGGTAGCGGATAATGCGGTTGGCTTTTTTCGAAGCGATAAAATGCTTGCTGAACAGCAACTCAGGGGTCGTGCCGCTGCTCCCAATTAACCCGCCTCGTCTTAAGCGGAGCGCAATATACATCTTTGTAACACCCATGTCAATATGTTGTGGTCATCTTTTTTCTCAATGCAATAGAGTGTGTTAATTGAGACTCCACCTTAACAACTAAGTGGCTGATACTGCGTCATTTCAAAGACTTTGTCACTCTGGACGTCAGGCTCTCAGGTCGCATTTTTTGACCTCATATCGAGGCTCAGCCACGAGAAAATTATAGTCCATGTCTGCGAAGATGGTAAGCGGCCGGAGAATCTCGCAGCCTCTACATCCAAGTGGGTTACATGTTCCCTGGAGAGGCACATCCGGAGACAGAAAGGCACACAAATGCCCGTCAAGAATCAAGAACGTCCAGGCTATTTTGAGGAGGAGCTATTGGAGAGGAGGAGTTCGTAGTTTCCGATGTCGCGGTTATGCGTATCAAGTGCGGCGAAGGTGTCTGAGGTTTCTTCAAGCATCTGCTTGGTCATGGCAATCGAATCGCTAAGCTGCTCGAAATCGAGAGAGGAGACTCTTTCGGGCGTCGGGAGGGTTACTACCTGATCGTTTACCAGTCCAAAGAAGTTTTCGATGGATTGCAACTGACCTTCTACGAGCTTTACTGATCGCTCTATATCCTTGAAGGCCGCAACCCTTCTCCGAAGGATCTCGACATTTGATTGCTGAATACGCTTCTCACGATCATCGCGTGAAGCTTCCACCGACCTCTCAGCCTGCACCAGTTGATTTTGCACGGCCTGACGGTTAATCGATCTGAGATGTTGCTTGCGACGGCGATAGACATCCAACAGATCCACGAAATCCTCCCAGCGCTGATCCAAACTTTGAATGTTCGAAGGAATCTGTTTTGTGCCGGTAAACTTCTTGTAATTGGAATAAATCTGATTCTTCATCCAACGCAGGTATTCCACGGCTTCGCGCTCACGCGGATCGAACCCTTTTATTTGAGCTTCGCGCTGCTGCTCCCGCAGCTTATTGAGTCGCTGCTTCTCGCGGCGATCGACCAGGCGTCGGTAAAGTGATGTAGCTGGCACGGTAACTAGATAGGCAGTTTCGACAGCGAGCGCTGCAGCGAGCGGGGTCACATCTTGAACGTAAGCGGCGGCGACGGCAAACCCTGCCATCCCCCAGAAATTAAGGGGTTCCTTAAAAGCCTCTTTCAGATACTTAACATCAATCTTCGGAAACTCGGCCATAGACTTAAAAAGCTAAGCAGGACCATTTCGGGATCCACCTGAGAAATTGTTACGCTCAGTTATTGTGAGCGCCATTATTAAGCACGGCGCTCTTCTGATCGCTTGTACTGGTCTCACCGGCCGCCGGCAGAGCTTGTGGCTCGCTGCCAGAGGTTGAGGCCGGCAAAAGCCCCATATCGCGCTTGTAGGACAGCAGCTTATCCTGCAACTGCATATCCATGGCTTCACGTTCGATGTCCTGCATTTGATTATCAACGGACGCTGCTCCAAGTTGCATTTTGGCCTCTGCGGCGGCTGCCCGACGATCAATTTTGTCCCTCATCTCATTAAATGTCGAAGCGTCGTCGCCGATCTGGAAAGACTCCATCGTCTGCGCCAACTGTTCCTGTAGCTTTGCCTGCTTCGACTGATTGATCAGTTGCATGGCCTCGGCCGTACGCCGCTGCATTTGCAAGACATAATTGTCGCGAGCCTTGAGCGCCTGTTTAGACGCCAGAGTAGCATGCTCAAGTTGCTGCGAGGTTTTCTGCAGGTCCATTTGCGCTTGCTGAAGCTGACCGATATAAGCGGTTGCAATATCGTCGCGCCCCATCTTCACCGAGGCCCGAATCTTCGAATCGAGGTCAACCACCTGAGTTTCAAGGCGTTCTTTACTCTTGCCTAGAAGCTTTTCGGTAGCCATCACCTGCGCCACAGAGTTGTTCAACTCAGGGACGCGGTCACGCATGTCTCTAATAGTTTGCTGAAGTACTAGTTCGGGGTTTTCAGTTGCTTCGATTAAGCCCCCGAACAGTGCGCGCATCGAGCGCTTAACTCTGCTCCAAAGTCCCATTTGTCAGCCATCCTCCAGCAATAAGGTGTCCGATCTCTGCGTTGGCCATTTCGTGCTGGCCAATCCGACAAAAATTCTGTCCGGCCGCATATGTTTCTGTACGATGCTTGACCGCGGGTGGTTCAAATTACCAGCGGAAAACGAACCCGGAGTATAACAGCACTTACCTACAGGCTCCAGAAAAGGGAGCTATCCTGCTTTTCCGCGGACGGTCCGATGGAAGCAGTCGGAATCTACAGCTCTTCGTTTAGGTCGCAGTTAAGCCAGTATCCTGGGCTCAGCTACTTGTTCTGGACGGGGATTCCCTAAACTTGCCGATATCACGCCGGTACTGCATCCCTTCCCATTTGATTTCCGCGACGGCGTTGTAGCAATGGTCTAGCGCCCTTTCCAACGTCTCGCCCCTGGCCGTCACTCCCAGAACTCGTCCGCCTGCGGTTACCAACTCACCCGTTTCCGATCTCTTGGTGCCCGCATGAAAAACCGTGACGTTTTCAAGCAATCCGACGCCATCCAGCCCTTCGATGGGGACGTCCACATTGTACTGAGCCGGATAGCCCTGGCTTGCCAGCACGACGCACGCTGATGAGTCGTTAGTCCATTCGACTTTGACGTCTCCGAGTTTTCCCGTTCGGATAGCTTCAAAAATCTCAACGAGACTAGTCTTCAACCTTATCAGTATCGCCTGAGTTTCCGGATCTCCCATCCGCACGTTGTACTCAAGAAGCTTTGGACCAGCAGCGGTTAGCATTAGTCCGAGGAAGAGCACGCCCCGAAAGGGGAAACCCTCCGCTCGGGCGCCCGCGAGTGTTGGCTCAACAATCTCGCTAACAACGCGTTGGAGCGTCTTTGCTTCTAGAATAGATGGTCCCGTAACGGCGCCCATGCCGCCAGTGTTCGGGCCCGTATCGTTCTCACCGATGCGCTTGTGGTCGCGGGCGGGCGGCATGAGGGCATAGTCCCGTCCATCTGCGAACAGTAGCAACGAGGCTTCCGCGCCGAAGAGAGCCTCTTCGATCACCACTTGCCTCGCCGCTTCGGCGCCAACCAACTTGCCGCTCATGAGCATACGTACAGATTCTTCCGCCTCTGCACGTGAATTGGCTACAATCACGCCCTTACCAGCCGCGAGCCCATCGGCCTTAACGACCGTTCGTGAAGCGGCCGAACCAAAAGCTCCACTTCTCAGAATCTCCTCGGCTTCCCCGGCCGACCTGACCACGCGATATTCAGCCGTCGGTATTTTGTGACGAGCCATGAAGTCCTTTGCGAACGCCTTGCTCGACTCAAGACGAGAAGCAGCCTGACTAGGTCCGACGATCGGTAAACCGTTACGCTCAAACACGTCCACGATGCCATCGGCTAAAGGTGCCTCGGGACCCACAATTGTGAGATCTATAGCCTCCCTTTTTACAAGACTTGTAAGGGTTGAATGGTCGGTTAAAGAAATGGGCTTACACGCAGCAATATCAGCGATACCGGCGTTCCCAGGAGCGCAATATAAATCGAGCTCAACGTCTGCGGTCTGTTTGAGGGACCAAAGAATCGCATGCTCACGGCCACCTGAGCCCAACACCAATAGCTTCATTTTGGCGTGGCCCTGCCGGAGATAAAACTCCTCGTCAGAAGGTCGATGGGTTGTAGCGAGAGTTGATTATTCACAGTGAAATGTTCCAACTGCTCACGTTAGCAGTTCCGCGGATGCTTACATGCGGTAACACGCAAGTCAAGACGACCCAAATACTGACGGGCAGGTCTTGACACAATTTCGCCATAGTTATACTTTGCCAACAACGTCAGTCACCCGGGGAGGCTTCAGCCTCCGCACTCGGCAGCGGAGAATCGCCGGCGCTTCCCTTTTGAGTCAATCGGGTAGCTACATCGATCCTACCAACGTGCATCGGAAGTGAGCGATCCAGGGAGCCAAGATCATGTCACAAATGGAATTCGTCAGCGAAGCTCAACCGAGCACTGATATCGAGTATCCCGATCGCGCAATCAAGTGCGTGGATTGCGGTGAGAATTTTATTTGGACCGGCGGAGAGCAGGTCTTTTTTCACGACAAGGGTTTGAAAAACGAACCTAAGCGCTGCAAACCTTGCAAGCAAGCCAAGAACGAACGGCTCGCAGCAATCGCGGCGGCCCAGTCCTCCGGGATTCGACAGCGAATCGAAGTTTCC
>JAMQPH010000669.1 GCA_023717605.1 Pyrinomonadaceae bacterium | reverse complement strand
CTAACTCCACGAGCGGACGCTCGTCAGCACGAGGTCAGTACCGCCTGCGTTAGAAGGTGGTTGCTTCCTCACAACGTGAAAATGAAAAAGTCTTCGATGTGATTACTTCAGACTGATCTGCTGTAATCGATCGCTGCCGTGACAATCGCGAACTCGCCACCGTCGCCCTGCCCCTGGACTATTGTTGGCTAGGATTTTCGATCATGGAAGATGCCAGATTGGAGAGACAAATGAAGAAACATGAATCTATGCTTTGCATCAAGGGCTTGCTGGGAGTGATTGTGATAGTGGCTTGCTGCGTGCCCTTTCCGCAAACCGCTGCTCAAACGGCTCCGAAAACATTGGATCAAGGAAGCAAGTGGAATAACAAAACTCGCGACGAATTCTATAGCCAGGATCAGGGATCGCGGTTGATTCCGCTAAAATGGATCAACGCATTGAAGCAGCCAAACGGCGAACCCTTCCTGGCCGCCAATCTGGATCGATATGGCTACTTACCCAATCCCGCCAGCAAGAACGGTTTGCCCGTCGGGTTTACCACCAATAGTGGCAACAACACGACCTACCTCGGGATGACCTGCGCTGCTTGTCACACCCGCCAGATTGATGTCGCTGGTACATCATATCGTATTGACGGCGGCCCCGCGGTCACCGACCTTCAAAGTTTCTTCGGTGATTTGAATACGGCGGTTGCCAGGGTGCTCACTGACGATGCCGCCTTCAATCAGTTCGCGATCGACGTACTGGGCGGAACGCCGACCGCGATTGCCAAAACGAAATTGCGCGATGAAGTAGCCGCCTGGTTTTTGCCTAACGACGCCATAGTCAAACGATCGCTCCCAGTAGATTCCCCGTGGGGCCCCGCGCGCGCGGATGCAATTTCTTTGATTTTCAACCGCGTGTCTGGTTTGGACATCGGGCCGCCACCGACCCACATGATTCCGGAAAACATTAAATTGGCTGACGTACCGGTGCGCTACCCATTCTTATGGAATGCCTGGAGGCAGGACTTCACCCAATGGCCGGGCTTTGCACCTAATGGCAACAAACTTTTCGGCTTGACACGCAATGTAGGAGGAGTCATTGGCGTGTTTGCCGAGTTTCATCCGTTCAAGGACAGATTGAAACTCCTAAAAGTAAATTATTCCAGGAATAATTCGGCAAATCTCCATGGTCTAATCAAGCTGGAAGAACTGATCATGCAGTTGGGCCCACCCAAATGGCCATGGCCCTTGGACCAGGCCCTGGCTGCAAAGGGTGCGCTGGTCTACAAACAGAAAGATGCGGCGAACGGGAATCAAAGCTGCGAGGGTTGCCACGGCATCAAGCCGGGCAAGTTCCGCTTTACTCTCCATGGAACCTGGGCTACCCCGATTCTCGATGTCGGCACCGATTCTCGCGAAATCAATTTGCTGTGCTCGGAAGTCGAAACCGGAGTGCTCGAAGGGGCCCGTATTTTGGGTATCGTCAACACGCCTCTAAAAGCAGTTGACTCAGCCAAATCGGTGCTGGTGTTATCGGTGGGCGGTTCGATCTTGCAGAACTATTTGACACTGGGACTGGGACTGCCTGGGAAGAAAGAGGGTGGGTCCGACCAGTTGAAAGACACGTTGCCACCAAAATCGGCGGCGGCATTGAACAACCCGGCGCTCTGTTCCCCAGCTGCAACAACCAGCGCACCGTATCCCTACGAGTCCCGCGTTATGCAAGGCATTTGGGCGGCTGCACCGTATCTGCACAACGGTTCAGTGCCGACGCTGACCGAGCTATTGACCCCTGACGCCCAACGCGTATCCGAATTCATGGTTGGCCCAGCCTACGATATCGAGAAGGTTGGGCTGGCAGCGCAGCAGACCAAATTCAATTACACGCTGAAGACTACCGATTGTACCGCCCGTAATTCCGGCAATAGCC
>JAMQPH010000664.1 GCA_023717605.1 Pyrinomonadaceae bacterium | reverse complement strand
GCCAAAGCCTGAAGTGTTTTTTCTTGACAGGCCGCCTCTATTGGCTGTCCCCGCTCTTACATCGCAAACAAGAATCGTTTAGACTAACAACTCAATTTAATCACCCCTCAAAGGAGCTTCCTCACATGGCTCGCAAATCGTCTAACCTCAACCTCCCCGGCGCACTTCACTATGTAACGGGCAACTTCATTGACCGCACACCTGTCTTCACCGACCCGGAATGCTGCAAGATCTTTCTCGATGAGCTTCAGAAACTAAATCGCACTTGGCCCAGCAAGTTGATTACTTATGTGCTCATGCCGGATCACCTCCATCTCATAGCCAATCCCCGGGATGGTCGCATCAAGGAATTCACCGGTCATCTAAAAGCAGTTTCCGGAAGGCAATCCTGAAAGCAAAGAGCCGCTTCGTCTTTCCTGAGACCAAGCAAGGACACCAGGTTTGGCAAGAGAGCTTCAAAGATATGGCGTTGTGGAGTGGGTGGATGATCTGGCAGAAGATCAACTACATTCACGCCAACCCGGTTAAGGCAGGCTTAGTAAGATCTGCCAAAGACTACTACTGGTGAGATCACCGAGGTTGAGAGGTTGATTGTGATTAGTGGCTTTCAGAGTTGAAGCGGGTCAGGGTCCACCTTCCTGACTGTCAGTGAATGAGGTTGAGAGGTTGATTTGCTGGTAAGTGGCTTTCAAGGTTGAGGCGGTATCAGGGTCCGCCTTCCTGACTGTGAGATGACTGAGGTTGAGAAGGTTGATTGCAGTTAGTGGCTTTCAATCGCGTACCAGCTTCAGGCAAGAAAAAAGGCTGGACTCCAACTCGGAGTCCGGCCTTCTTTGTAATATGCTTCTCCAGATCCTAGAAGCGATTGTTGTACTCAGTTGAGAGGATGAACGCCCTCACCATCTCGGCCGCATGGAAATCCCCGTTGTGAGTATTCAATTTTTGCAGCCAAAAGTCATAGCCGGTGTAATCTGAGTCGTTGCCCTCATTCGCGTTGCGCCGCAAATAGCCAAAGTACTGCATCAGAACAAAGGCTTTGTTCTTTTCCGCGGTAGCTAAGTCTGAATCTTCCGCGACAGCCCTTAAAACTTGTGCCCGTGTCTTTGTTCCTGAATTTAGCTCGCTGACCAACTGATCGCGTTCCGCTGGCGACAACGGATTGCCAGCGTTTGTGTTCAAGGTGTTAACGAAGTCAAGGGCACTCATCCCGGCCGGATAGGCCGTGATGAAACGCGAGCGCCCGACAAAAGTATTGATGAAGGCAACCGTATTGGCCTCCAACACCTGCGGCCAACCAGACTGCCCTACGACCACATCCCGACTGATGTCAAGTGAGTCCGGCTGAAACTCGCTACGTCGAATGATTGGCACAGAAATCTGATGGGATCCGCCCAAGGTCGAGGTCCCGGTACCGTCGCCGTAAGCCACTTTATAGAGGCGCTCAACAAGGTAGCCCGTTTGCTGGAACTCAATGGAAAGAAAGAAAGCGCCCGAAGTGTTGTTGCGCAGAAGGGCGATGCAGGTAGCATTACTACCGCAGGCCGTAATTTCGTTGACCCAGAAGTTAAAGCCGGAAATGTCCGGCATACGGCTCAGGAAGTCAACATACTGCTGGTGAACGAAAAAATCGGCGTCATTGATGGTAATCGGGGTGTTGGTCCCCGGCCGCAGACGCAGTGGCTTTACTCTGATGTCTCCGTAAAACAGCTCGGAGGGAAGATTTGGAACCTCTGTCACTATCCTTAGCGTCGGGGGGCCCTGGGCCAAAACACTCAGGCCACTCAGGGCGATGACTAAAACGGCAATGGCAATTCGCATCTTATCGCTCCTAACACAAGATTTAGGCTAAGGGAAAGGGACAAGAGGGTTCGTCTATTATGGCCTTAGACGCACCAACAAGGTTTAAAGTCTAACCTCCTCGGGCCACATAGGTCAATAGAGACCTTTGCCCAACAGGTGGATAAATCGAAAGCTATCGTCTCTGATGAGTGAATCGATGTAAGGTTGTCCGAAGATAGCGCAAAAGCCACGTAAAACATGCACATCGGACTCGACGGAATCCCCCTAACGGAGCCTAAGACCGGCATCGGTCACTATACTTTTGAGCTCGCGGCAGCCCTGGCGGGGGTGGCGCCGGAGAGCAGCTTTGAGCTCGCCTACCCTTCCACCTTCGCCCCAATCAACATCGCCGAACAAACAGAGGCCCTATCGCTTCCTGCCAACCTGGAACTCAGGCGTGTCCGCGTCGGTCCGCTGGGGCGGCATTGGTGGTCAGCGGGGCTGCCACGCCACGTTCGCAGCAGCGGCATCGAACTCTTTCACGGCACGAATTACGACATTCCCTTGTGGCGTCGCTGTGCTACGGTGTTGACCATTCACGATCTGTCGCAACTACTTCATCCGGAGACTCATGAAAAGCGAAGTGTAAGGCGCGCGCGTCGGCGTATTCCTCTGATGGCCCGCACCGCCGACGCAATCATCACTCCTACTCAAAGCGTCCGCCGCGAGGTCTGCGAACGTCTCAAAACCAACCCCGAGAAAGTCTTCGCCATACCGGAAGCGGCACGCGCTTGTTTTCACCCGCTGGCTTTTGGCGAGACCGCGGAGGTGCGTGGGCGGCTGGGCATCGGCAACGACTTCCTGCTCACAGTGGGCACGCTCGAGCCGCGGAAGAATCTGTCAGTGCTGGTAAACGCTTTTGAGGAAGTGATGCGCGCATGGCCCCAAAGCAGCACCCAACTGGTAATTGTTGGTGGCCGTGGCTGGTTGAGCGGTCCGCTCTTCACAGCGATAGAGCGGTCGCCAGTGCGCAATCGGATTCTTCTCACTGACTATCTCCACGACGAAGACCTACGCGCCCTTTACGCGTCCTGCCATGCCTTCATCTACCCATCAATATACGAAGGGTTTGGCTTGCCCCCACTCGAGGCGATGGCCTGTGGGGCGCCTGTTATCGCGAGTCGCATTCCGGCACTCGCGGAAACAACAGGTGATGCCGGACTCTTGTTTGACCACATCAGCGCAAATGATCTGGCGCAAAAGATCCTTGCGCTAGTGGGCGACGAAAACGCGAGACAGAAACTTTCAAACGCTGGTTTGAAACGAGCATCAGAGTTTTCGTGGGAGCGTACAGCGCAATTGACGCTGGAGGTGTACACCAAGGCGCTGGCTAAAAAGGGAAGGGCATGACTAAGAACACTCCAGGACCGAAAATGGCGTCGACTGAACCCTCCGAACGAAAATTTGAGCGAATCACCAGTAGAGGGCTTACGGTTCTGGAGCTGTCGCTGCTGCTTTCTCTCTGGTTCTTTTACGGCGCCGTCATCAACTCAAGAAATCTCGAAGCATTCAACTTGCAATATGCGGGTGTGGAAGCAATGGTGGAGCGTCGCCAGTTTTCGCTTGAGGGATCGGCGGTGCCGAGGTTCCAGATCAAAGTTTACTTCGATGGAGATAAGCCGTTCGGCGACACGTTTCTCTACAACGGCCGTCAATATGCCGCGAAACTGCCAGGGCAATTCATGGCGGGCGCAGTGGTTTATTTTTTCCTGCAATTTTTTGGTTTGAGTTACTTCAATAACTACCTGCTTACGTCGGCGCTGGTCACTTTCTTTACCACGTCACTGGTGACTGCTGTGGCAGCGGTTGCCGTTTTCCGAATAGTGCGCGAGTTCATGGCGAGCCACACGCTAGCATGGCCACTGGTAAGCGCTCTCAGCTATGGATTAGCGACTACTGCTTTCGTCTATTCCGGTATTGCTTATCACGATGCGCTTGCTTCGGGTTACCTGGTAATTGCGTTTTACCTGGTTGTCTTGCTTGCCCTCCGTCCACCGAAGGGCCGCACTGCCAAAGTTATTGCCGGCGCCGTCGGACTTCTTCTCGGCATAACGATAACTACGTCAATGCTCCCGTTCTTAATGGTCTGTGTTGTAGGTGCTTATCTCGTGTCGTTGCGCAAGTGGGATTTAACCCTTTGGACATTGATTGGCGGCGTTGTCGGGCTGGCTCCCCTGCTGTTTTTCAACGCAGTTTCATTCGGTAATCCGTTCCTTCCATCTTATGTCGCTGGCGGGTATCCAGAGTCGTACTTGCACTGGGACCTTCAGAACTCACTTCAGAAGCTTCGCTTTTACGGTTGGCAGATTACCCTTTACGCTCCGATTGTTTGGTTGGGCATTTTAGGCTTGGCGGGTTACCCGCGCTCGCTGCGACGCGAACAATTTGCAATTCTGGCCCTCTTCATCGCTATGGCGATTCAGACTTTGAACATCGAATCACACGGAGGTTGCCACTACGGTCCACGTTTTCTTCTTCCGGCAATGCCTTATGCTGGTATCGGCCTGGCCGGCTTTAGCTATCTGCGCGGCCGAACGTCCAAGCTCTTAGCATTTGCTGCAATTGGGCTCGTTGCCGCGAGCTCATTTGTAGTTAGCTTTGTCGGGGCGCTGTACGGGGCCATGTACTGCGATACCGACGTCTATGCATTCTGGGCTTATCTCGGGCTGTTGAGAAACGCCGGATGGAAAGACATGCCACTGGCAGTTTGGCTTGCAGCGCCGTTGATGCTTAGCACGGCACTGCTCGTGTATTCGATTTGGACTTGCCGGCGATTTGGAACTATGTCGAGACGCGTTTAACCGTAAATATTCGCGTCCACTAATTCCACCAACGTTTCTCGATCTTCACTGGCAGTCGCACGGTCGGCGACCCGCGTAGACCAAACCACGAGACACCTTCCTGGAGCATGTCGAATTCGAGGATGTAGTCGCCAGGTGTTTTCGGTGCGTTGACGACGAGGGTTAAATCAGCTTGTTCGCCCGGTCTGAGGTCGCTAAGCAGCGCCGCACGACCATCGTCACCGATAATCACGTTTCCACGGCGGTCGAGCCAGTGATTACCAAGACTCACCTGATAGCGTCCACCACTTCGCTCGCGCGCCAGCCAAAGGGAGTTGCTATCGTTCTTAACTAGAACTCGAAAGCTCGCCTGTTTCCCGGCCCGCAAGACGTTAGGTGATGAAGTCACTCTAATGGCGGCGCGGCAGGCCCCTTCCGAAAGAGGTTCGCGCTTTGGTGGAGGGTCGTTTGCAATATAGAGCGTATAAAACTCACTGGTAGCCAGGACCAGGCACCGTGGGCAATTCTCTTCGGTAGTAATTACAAGCGCGCCTTCCGGCGCGGGTTCGTCAGGTGCGAGGCGAGCGAAGTTGGGGATTGGCACCTGGCGCAGGGTGGCGTTCCAGTAGGCCTGTATGTAGCCTGGGATCGCCAGCGCGTCCGCGAGGTAAATTGGTCTACCGGACATAGCCACCGCTGGTGCGAAAATCTTCTCCGGATATCCATTGTCAAACTGCCTCAGCCGCTTTGGGGAACGAGCACTCGTGTGAAACTGCCATTGAAAGATCGCAGCCTGAAGCACCATTAGAGCCGCAAGGACGGCCAGCGCCGCGCGATGCTTTGGTCCTCCAGCCGTAAGCCATTCGAGCGCTGGAATAGTTAGCACGATGAGAAACACCAGCAACGGCGCCAGCCGCAACATGTGAACATATTCCTTCGTCAGCGAGGCGGGCACGACAGATACCACCAGACAATAGATTACGAATCGCCACCACGCCTCATGACGGTGACGGTTGAGCACCAGCCAAAGGCCGATGACGACGAGAATGCCAGTGGCCCCTAACAAAAGCGGCGTGCCGTAGATGTGTGCAATCTGCTCAGGGTTGGGATCGCCGGTGATGAACAGTTTCCAGGGATTGAGGTTACCAAGGAAGTGCTTGCCGAATTCCCATGCGATCTCCGGATACGTCGTTTTTGGATCAATGTAAGTGATCAAATGAAACCGTCCCGACAACACCCCTGGTTGGCGCTGGATAACGAGCACCATCGGGACAAGCATCAGGACGTACAACGCCCAAGTCAGCATGATGCCCAAACGTCGCGCGTTCGATGCAAAGAAAATGAGTCCCACCGCCAGTAACGGCCCGAGCAAGCGCCCGATTGAATAAGTGTAGGTAATGAGGGCTAGCGTAGTCGCCAGGCACACCACGTCTCGCCAGGACCAGCGTGCACGGGTTGAAGCGCTGTATGCGCAGAGAAGGAAAAGCGCCAGCACAAGTGGATAAAGCGCGACTTCCAACACCACGCGGCCTATTTCAAAAAGCGATGGCGTAAGCAAGGCCAGCATCGTCACGACCAATGCCACGCCACGTTTCTTCGTCATGCGCCAGCCTAGAAATCCCAATGTTAGTGCGGCCAGGGCTCCGAGCGTGGCACTAAACAATCGGGCTGCCAGAATGCTCGGCCCGGTGAAGTGGTAGATGGCAGAGAGAAGATAGATGTAAACCGGATTTTTGTAGTCGCCAAACGCGCGAAAGTAGAGTGGCCAGGACGTGCCAAATTCGTCCCGGCCAGTTTGAGAGATCGAGTAAGCGTTATAAGAGATGGAGGACTCGTCTATATAGTAACCGGGAGGGTTGTGGACCACTCTCACAAAGTACAAAGCGGTTGCCAGAATGATAACGAGCAAAAAGATTAGCTCCGACTGACTCCATTCACGCGCAAGACCGCGCCAACGAGGTAGATGAAGGTAGGGTTCTGTATTCACCGAAAAGTGCTGAAGAAGACGCCTACGCGTCGAAGACAGTTGATCAGAGGTTCCTTCAGTATTTCAACCTCAATCTGAGAACTCCCCAGATGGCTTCCCAGATCACGCGCCAGTCTAATTTCGAGTTGCCGCTTTTCCGCTCGACAAAGATGATTGGCACCTCCGCTAACCTAAAACCTTTACGATAAGCCTTGTACTTCATCTCAACCAGGAACACATATCCGCTGGAGAATGCGTCCTCGAATCCGATTGATTCGAGCGCCTCCCGGCGCCAGCACTTGAACCCACTGGTCGCGTCGCTGAGCGGCATTCGGGTTACGAAACGCACATAGTTAGTCGCAAGCTTACTCATGATCAGTCGCTTCAAATCCCAGTTGACGACGCTAATACCCTGCAAGTAACGGGAGCCTACGACCAGATCGTGGTCCTGAATCTTTTCGAAAAAGCATGGCAGGTGTACGGGATCATGAGAGAGGTCGGCGTCCATTTGGAGGATATATTCGTAATCTTCTTTCAGGACCTGAGTAAAGGCTTGGACATAAGCTTTTCCCAAACCTTCTTTGTGCTGCCTATGGAGTACGAAAATCTCATCGGGGTGTTGCCGCGCCAACTCTTCCGCCAACTCTCCTGTGCCATCAGGAGAATTGTCGTCAACGATAAGTATGTGCAAACCGGGTGCAAACTGCCGAACCTTCTCCACAAGTTCCGCTAGATTCGCACGCTCGTTATAAGTCGGGACCAGGACAATGGCTCGCATTCAGAAACACCTGCTCATCGAGAATAATCGACCGAGTTAGTCGTGCATGCGGTAAACGTAGATCGAGTTTCCGATGACTGCTTCAGGTGTGCGATGACGGAATGAATCAAAGGTATTAACTCTTGCTTCATCTGAAACGCGCTTGCCGTCGACGTTGTAGAACGGAACTGTGGAACCGTTCAGGAAGCTTGCGCCCAGTGCAGTATAGCGTGGCGGCGACTCTGAGGGTTCCGCGAGCGCGTCAACATAGTTCACACCGTAGAAGCCGAGCGTAACGTAGCCGCCGAGTAACAGCGCCTGCGCGCGCGTCTCGCCGCGAGCTTGCAGGTAGGCGGCGAGTTCTTTAACTTCATCCCCCCATTCGACGTTGGAGTCAGAAAGATACCACCAGTGCGGTCGCGAGGACGCGAGCTGGTTCATGTAGGGCGTGTAATTTGGATATGCGCGCAACGTTTCCAGGCACATCCACGAGAGTGCGATAACCACTACGGAGACCCATGCGAGACGCGTGCGCCGTGTCGGGTTTTTACTTAATAGGGAGTTGAGGAGGCCACCGGACAAGATAAAGAGAAAGCTGTACGCCGGCAGATAGTATCGAATGCCGATGTTGAGCGGACTGAGCACCATGAAAACTGTGTAGAGCGCGAAGGGAACCAGCAACACTAGCAGCCGCCATTCGCGTTTCCAGATAAGACGGTAGGCGCACCATGCGATTGAGATCAGCGAGCATAACAGGAAGGGGATGGTGGTCTTGAGTGCGAAGGCGACGGGAAAGTAGTACCACCAGCCGCGCTGACTATACATCCCCAGCAGGCTCGCCGCGTGACCGTCGCGGCTATGATGAAGTTGCCAGTAGACGCCCATTACGAAATCAGCCGGCAAAACAACCCTTAGCGCCCGCACGCTGGTCAACACTGTGGTGGTCGAAGTTGGGAAAGAGGTGGCTACCCATTGCGAGTCGGTCTGTGTAAGCGCTCGGTTATGAAAGAAGTAACCAGCATTGACGACGAGCAGAAGCGCGAGCGCAGCGGCCACTGCGTGCCCGGCAAGAGCTGCGCGTCGGTGGGGCTGACGCCAAAGCAACACCAGGAAAACGAGAAAAAGTATTGGGCCCACGATGATCATCGAATACTTGCCAAGCAGCGCGACTCCCGCGGCCGCGCCGACACCGCAGGCGAGTTTCCAATTTGGGGCTCGCAGGTAGCGGTGGAGGGCAAAGGCGCTGAGAAGGAAGCCGAACGCGGCGGGTATGTCGGTCTGCACGACGCGCGCGTGCGCGAGTATTGTCGGCTCCAGCGCAAAAAGCGCAACTGCAAGCAATGCGGCCCGCGGTCCGAATAAATCTCGAGCGAAGAAGAAGATCAGCACGCCCAGTGCCAGCGTGAGCGCGATCATAGGCATGCGCGCCCAGAAGGAGATCGTGTCAAAGCGCGCGCGATTGTCCTCCCAAAAGCGCATGGAATAGCTCCACTCACGTTCGGCCCGAGTACTCGACGGATTAATCTGCTGCGGCGCGAGTTCGTTTGGTTGAACGAAAAGCAGGGGCAGTCCCGCGAGTATCTTACAGAGAGGTGGATGCTCGCTGACTAGTTGGAAGTCGTTCGTAACAAGATGATAGTATGCCGCAGGAATGAGCACGAGTTCGTCGGCGGTAATGCTCTTGCGAGCCGTTACGGCGACCAGGTTCAAGCTCATCGCGAGTAAGATGCCGGCGCACAAGGCCTCCACCCTGTAAGTCGCGAGGGCCAGTCGAGCACGCTCGAAATTGCGCGCGGCATCATCCATGAGCCAATGCTTATTTCCGATCACACCCCGTCTCAATGATTCGTCCATACTCTTTGCGCTCGCGACTGACTCCGGATCGGGTGGCGGCGCTGCTGGTAACGTTGGCGCCTCTCGTCTATTTCTTCCCCGCCGTGCGTGGCCGGCTCGTAATCTCACCTGACGACGGCGTTATCTTCAATATACCTCTACGAGTTGCTGCTGCGAATCTGCTTCGCGCCGGTTATCTGCCGTTATGGAATCCTTACATATTTTGCGGAATGCCGCTGCATGGGGCCGCGCAGGCAGGTGTCCTGTTTCCGCTGAACTGGTTTTATCTCCTCTTCAGCGCCCCAGCCGCCACCAACCTGATGATGTTGTCGACCTACATGGTCGCCGCGCTGGGTGCGTATCTTTACGCGCGTCGCAGCGGGGCAAGCATTATGGGTGCAGCGCTAACGAGTCTCGTCTGGCAATGGAGTGGCTTTCTCATCGGCCAGATTGGACATACAAACATCGTGCATACGGCTGCCTTGCTGCCGTGGCTGCTTTGGGCCATCGATCGTTATGGCGCTGGCGGCGGAAGAACTCGCGGCGTGCTGCTGGCTGCGATCATGGCGCTACAAATCTTCGCGGGGCATCAGCAAACATCTGCTTACGCGCTCCTGGTCGCTGTTCCTTACGCTCTCGTGATGTCGCGCGCAGCGAAAGAATCGCGAACCTACTATCTCTGGTCGCTTGCTTTCATGGGCGCGGGCCTTGCTTTGGCGGCGGTGCAAATCTTACCGACGTTCGAGCTCTTGCGCAACAGCATGCGAGCCAACACCTCATACGACTTTTTTACCTCATTCAGCATGCCGCCACGCTTTCTGTTGACCTTCGTTGCGCCTTACTTAATGGGCAGTGGCGACGGGCAATTGTTCCGAGCGCCTTATGTCGGGCCCGCGTTTTACGCTGAGTACAATGGGTACGTCGGCTTAGTAACGATTGTGCTCGCTTCGCTTGCTTTGGTTCTGAAGCGCGATACGCGGACGAAGTTTTGGGCGGTCGTGGTCGTAGCCGCCATTTTACTGGCGCTTGGCCGCTATGCACCTTTTGGCTTCTACAAGTTGATTTATCACGTGCCGGTATTCAATCTGTTTCGCGTGCCGGCGCGGCACCTGATGGAGGTTGAGTTCGCGCTCGCTGTTCTTGCGGGACGAGGACTGACCGCTTTAGCCGCCGCGCGCGAGCGGGAAAAGACTTTGCGATGGGTCGTGGCTGTAAGCGTCGGCGTTTTGTGTCTGACGTATCTCGCAGTGACGCTAGGAAGGCCTGCGAATTTTCGCTTGGGGCGGGAGGCGCCCGTGACCCTTCTGCGAGCGCCGGAGTTGTTTATCCCACTGGTTGTTGCTGTGGCGAGTGTGGTAGCGATCTGGAGCTTTGCACGCCGGCGGCGGGCCGCCACAGTTTTACTATTCGCGGTTCTATCATTCGATCTGCTTCTTTGGGGGCAATCAAGTGGTTGGCGGGTGGCTAGCCCGAAGTCTGACTTTGAACTATGGAGCGAACCCGCAACTGTCCAGTTGCTTCGTGCACGCGAGGCGCACGGAGCCGGGCCGTACAGAGTTCTGACTGAAGACCAACCATTTGACCCGGACACTCCGGTCACAAATGCGGCCCCGGGCGGAGCGTGGGTACCATCGCTTCAGCCAGACATCTATATGATGTACGGAGTGGAAAATGCGGCGGGCTATGACGGTTTCGGCTTGGCGCGTTACAGCCGGCTGGCGGGCGACATGAAACTGTGGGGTGAGCTAGCTGATCCGGAACACACGTTACGCGGCGCGAGTCGTGAGCTTGATCTGCTCAATGTGCGTTACTTGCTGGTGCGGTCATCGTCGGCAGCGGCAACAAGTGGTCCAGTCAATGAAGGTAAGGAATTCCCCGCGGCGACGCAGGTCTACGGCGGTCAACGCTTCGGCGAAGAAAATCTAAACGTGACGAGCATTGTTGCCGGCGAGCGCCTTTCATTTAACGTGCCGCCTGTCGAGGCTGACCACATTGCTTTGCTGACAAATCTCGCCTGGTCTGACACCGTACGCGACCGCGAAGTCGTCGCGCATATTCGTTTATTTGCGCAGGATGGGCAGACTTTCAACTTTGACGTGCGCGCTGGCGAGCACACATCCGAGTGGGCCTTCGACCGGCCGGATATACGAGCACACATAAAGCACAAACGTGCGCCGGTTGCGACGAGTTATGAGGTCGAGGACTCTCAAGCAAAGTATGCAGCACACACATATGTCTCAGCCTTCAACCTGCCTGGCAAGACGGTGGTGACCGGCGGGGAAATAACGGTCGAGCGAATACCTGGAGCACCGGATTTAACACTGAGCGTAACTCGCATCACGCTCGCTAATGGCGAACGAGCCTTTCCGCTTCGCCGGGAATGGATGAAGAAAGAGTCTGCGATGAACTCTGAACAGACGAAGCGACTGACCGAGCGCGACGTCTCGACAACTCCGCGCTGGCGGCGTCTTGCGGAAGTAGGAAAGGTAGTGGTCTTCGAAAACACGCACTTGCTGCCGCGCGTGTGGCTAGCAACCAGTGAACTCGTGGCGAGCGAGGACGATGAACTCATGATCATTCGCACTGGCAAGACACCTGACGGTGCGCCCTGGAACCCTCTCAAGACGGCTCTCGTCGAGTCTGGGACGGGAATTCCTTTTGGGAAACAAGATGAGCCACTTGGTAATGCTGAGGTAATGCGGAACGAACCAAACCGAGTTGAAGTAAAAACTGAGTCAGTCGCGCCCGCAATCCTGGTACTAAGTGCGAATCATTATCCGGGTTGGCGAGCGAATGTGGACGGACTTCCGGTTGACGTGATACGCGTGAACTACAACCTGCGCGGCGTCGCGGTTCCGGCCGGTAACCATCTGGTCACATTTGTGTATCGGCCGAAGTCGGTGCTGATTGGTCTGGTGATCTCGTTATTAACGCTGGCCGCGCTCGTTGTATGGTCCAGGCTTCGGTGACGTAGGGGGTGATGGTGCGACACTTTCAGGATCGGGGAGCTTTACAGTTTTCCAGCGGCGTTGCCCCCGGCTAATTGACTCCGTCCCTGTCAGGGACCAGACAGGTTTGGCTGTAGCCTGGGGGCTGGCAAAGTGAGTGACATGAGTGAAAAGTCCAGGGAAGATTCACTACTCGAGCAATCGCGTTTCGTTGACAGGCTTGAAGATTGTTTCTTCTATCACGCGATGGATCTGCCGGGGTTTGGATCAGTGCGAGCGCACTGGGATCTTCGCGGTCGATTTGATGACTACGTGGGTGGTGTGGAGGTCGCGGGTAAGTCAGTCCTGGATATCGGTGCGGCGACCGGCTTCCTTAGTTTTGAATCTGAGAAACGAGGAGCGGCGCGTGGTCTGTCGTTTGACATGAGCGACGTGAAGCAGCAGACGTTCCTTCCCTTCAAAGACAAGCTTTACTATCGCGATCCCGAACGATGGGCCGAAGTGTATGGCCAGGAAATCGAGCAATGGAAAAACGCTTACTGGCTCTGTCACAGGCTGTTGGATTCAAAGGCGGAAGTTTACTACGGCAACATCTATGACCTTCCCAGGGAACTTGGCGAGTTTGATGTTGCGATTGTGGGTTCGGTGCTGGAACACTTGAGCGATCAGATCACCGCGCTGGCTTCGATCGCTCGGCTGACTAAGGAGACGATCGTACTCATCTCGCCGTTGCTTAAGACGGATGAGCGAATCGCCAGGTTCGAAGCCTTGGCCAGTAATCCTGCTGCCGACTTTACCTGGTGGACCTACTCGCTCGGTGTTTATAGTGAGGTGTTTGCCATGCTCGGGTTCAGAATCGCAAAGGTGACTCAGGCAGAGTATTACTATATGTACGGAGACCGGTTCGAGGAGCGATCGACGATCGTTGCGGTGCGAGACTGAACCAGTGAACCTTTGGATCAAATAGGAAAATGTTGACCAACCAGCGGGGGCAAGCCCGCCTTCCTGACCACGAGCTTATCGGAGTTTGAAGTTTCCTTGAGTGAAAGGCGTTCGGCGGGATTAATCGAACAGAGTTTCGTTCACTCAACAATTAAGGGTTGACGCAGTGTGCCCGAGCCGTGATCTTCAAACCAGGTGACGTGTTCGGCGACCATGTCGAATTCCACAATGTATCTGCCCGCTGTTCGCGGCGCTCGTACCCTGAATTCAATGTCCGCTGTGTCGCCGGGTTCCAGATCACGCGGCAGAGCCGCACGACCGTAGTCCCAGTCCACTTCCTCCTCGTCTGCGCGCAACAAATGTGAACCGAGTGAAACCGCGCCCGTTTCGTCCCCCGCATCACCTGCGGTGCTCCAACGCGCCAGCCCGACATTTTCCACCCGCAGCCGGAAGGACAGTTCTGAAGAAGCGCTGACGGTGTGAGGTCCCGCTTCAAGTTTGAGCTGGGCCACGAAGTGTTTGAGGGCGTCGTTTTCCCGGGATGTCCCTTTCTTCTTGCGACAAACAACAATCGCCCGCTCGTTTTTAGATTCCACTACTTCTATTTCATCAAAGCCGGTGGTTCGCAGCATTGCTCTCAGGGCATCTATCCCCGGAAGAAACCAGTTGAATACCTGTTCCTTCGCCTGCGTCGGGTTTTCGACGAAAGCCAGCGGGTGCAGAAACATCTGTTGTTCGCCCAGCGGATGCGCGAAAGATTCCGGCGTCTGTTCGGGAGGCATGATCGCGGTCTCAATGATCAACAATTCTTTAGTAACCTGATAAAGATTTTCCAGCGCGAGGATCGGGTGCTTCAAGTGATAGAGCAAACCGAGCGCGAGCGTAACGTCAAACTGACCAACCGTGCGCGCGTTGAGTTCATAAACATTCAGGCGGCGAAACTCAACGTCAAGGCCGAGCACTTTCCGTACAAACAATCCCTGCCTAACGTGCTGACGCTGGCCGTCCACGCCGAGCACGCGCCTGGCGCCGCGGAGCTTGGCCTCGAAAGCATAGAAACCGGCGTTGCAGCCGACGTCGAGTAAGGTCTTATCACTGAGGTCGCGCGGAAGGAGTTCTTGAATCGTCTGCCATGGACCAAACGGATGATCTACGGGCTCCCCCATCACGCTCTCAGTCTTGGTAAAGAGCCCGCCCCCGAGATTAATTCGGTGAAACCACGGCTCGAGGCGTTTCAGCTCCGACAAAATTTCTTCACGCGTCATTGTTGTTTTCAAAACCGGAAGCCGTCAGAACATAGATCTGCTTTCCCAGGTTATTGAGTGATTGATCAAGCATCGTTACCTTTTACTTCGAAGCGGAATAGAAGTGGCTGCGATCCTCGTTCTTCAAACCAGCAGATGTGCTGATCCACTAAGTCGATCTTAACGGTATACATTCCGGGTGTGGCGGGCGCGGCAAAGGGGATGTCGACGGCAACGCTTTGTCCGGGTGGGACGGCGTGCGGCAGCATCGGATGGCCATGAAGCTCAGCAATGATCTGGCCCCGATCGTCGATAATCCTGACGCCCGGCATCACTACCCCAGCGCGTACGGTTTGCCCACTAAGCCAGAGCGTGTCGCCGGCATTTTTAATAGTTATCGCCAGTTCGAGTTTGTCGCCTGCTTCGATATGTTGAGGGAGAGAATCGCGCGGTCTGAACTCGGCGCGGAGCATTCCCGGTTGACGGCTGTCCCTCACGCTCGACGCCGGCCCCCGTTCCGTAACTTTCATGCACAAAAGGTAATGGTAATCAGTGGCGAGTGTGCGCAGCGGCAACAAATCCCCTTCCAGCAGCTCGCGCTCGAAGAGTCCGTTGACACTCACGTAGTCACCAATCACGGCAAACCCATGCTCGTCGAGTAGCATTCGCAGGTAGTCCGAGCTGAAAGGCGATTCGAGAGTTCCAAATTCGCGCATCACATCGCGCAACTCAGCTTCCGTTTCGGAACCCTCCCGTGGCTTGTGGCCTTCAAGAATAAACAGTAACCCACCAACGTCCAGCATCGCCGCAAGATGACGGAAGACCGCTTGCTCGTCTGCCAGGTGATGCAAAGAGTCGTAACAAATAACCGCGTCAAACTGGTCCTTGAGCGGCGTAAGCTCAATATCATGCACGTCGAATGTGCAGCGCAGTGGAGTTTCATGGTCAACCCCGTAAGGCACTCGCGCAACACGCTCCCGCGACATGGCTATGAGCGGGGGACTAACGTCTATGCCTTTCACGTCATAGCCGAGCCGGGCAAAGTATTCGCTTAGCCATCCTGAGCCGCAGCCAACGTCCAGGATTCTGGCCCCTGGGGGCAGCGCCAGTCCAACCGCAATGTTGGCGAAATCGCAGAAGTGGCGATGCATGTCCGCGTCCATACCCTCGCCTTTGTACTTCGCGGGCTTGTTCGCAAGGTTGTAGAAGGGTTTGGTACGCAGATGATGGTGCCGCTCTTCACTTAACTCTCCGAGGTAGTCAATCGCCGCCTGTTTGTAGTCGATGCCATCCACCTTTGGCGTGCGACCCTGGCAGTCTGAAGCGGGAGTCGGTGTGGTGGAATGACCATTGTCGGAAGCGGAGGTCGTTGTTTGCACGATATTCGGCGGAGAATTCGCTTCATCTGAAAGCCGCGCCTTGCGTAAGGCAAACTCCGTGGGCATGAGGACAGTTACTTCCGTAGCAACGGCTCGCAGTAGCCCATCGTCCTTAGCACGAATACCGAGCAGCGAAAGTTCGTCAGCAACGTTATTGAGGAGTTGCCGGCGCGGCCGGCTCGCAATCACCTGGCGGATGAAGGTGAGGTAATTCGCGGCGCCCATTTTGATATCGTGATTTTCCAGAATGTAACGGCGCGCGTTCCGGCCTATACGCTCCCGCAGGTTTCGGTCTTCGATGAGGCGACGCAGATATGCAAGCAGAACCGCGTCTGCATGGCGGTCATGGTCTACCTTCACCACGGCGTCACCTGGTATTTCAGAAAACGCTCCCACGTTGAAAACGATTGCGGGCACACCGGCCGCCATGATGCGACAGAGACTCGCGGAAGTCTCGCCTACCGTGCGCTCGCGCAAATTGAGCGCAATGTTGGTAGTAGCGATGCGCTGCTCAAACTCGTCAAGCCGCAGGTGACCCGTGATCGTAACGCGGTCTTCCATGTCGTAATCGCGTACAAGCGCGAGCACATCGAAGAATGCATTCGGCTCGCCAACCAGCGTGTAATGAAAACTGTGATCGGCTTTGAGAGACGAGAGCGCGCGTAAAGCCTTTTCGATTCCTTTGCCGGGGGTGATGAGGCCGAAGTTTGCAATTTGCACAACGCCGGCAGCGGTACCGTCTGCTTCTTGCCCTTCATTTGTTGCGCGGCTCGCCGGCAGCGGCTTGATTGGCATATTGATGTGCGCCACTGGAACGGAAGGCGCCACTTCCACGAAGCGGGCGCGTCCCCATTCCGAATGCACGATGATTCCTTCTGCGCTGCGAGCCAGGCGACAGTTAAGCGGGAAGTCTGTTGGACGCGTCAACAGCCCAGGTGTGCTACCTCGCTCTAAGGCCTCGGCCGCTTCGCGGGTGGCGTCGTAACCGTGACACGCCGCGACCTCTTCCAGGTAGACCTCCACGCGGCCGATCGCCCGCGCTAGTCCGAGGAAGAAATCCTGCAAGGCAAAATCATGGAAGACGACGATGCCCGGATGCTCGCGCGCGACTTCAAACATGCCCGCGTGATAACGGTGATCGTTGCCCATGTGATAGACGACCGCGTCATAGTCCTGCAAGCGGTCTAGCGCTGACGGGTCGCGATGGTAGTCGAAGTATTTGAACTGCGTCCTGATCTTCGGGTTACTCGGTCGAAAGCCCTCCACGAAAAGATCTATCTCGGCATGGGCTGCGAGGTAAGGTAGGAGCTCTTCGCTGTAGTCGGAGATGCCGGAGGCTTGCGGATTGAGCGGGCTGAAATATGCGAGTCTCATAATAGAAACGGTCAGTGGTCAGTAAGTAGTGGTCAGTTGTTAGTGCTTTGTACTTGGTGCTTTGTGCTTTGAACTCTGCTCGTCAGCAACTCGCGCTTCGGAGCAGGGAGCGACTTCAATTACACATCCAAGTACAAAGCACCAAGCACAAGTACAAACTGCAACGGCCACTGACCACTGTTATTGCACCACGGCAACCTTAACCTTGGCCGTTGGTGAGCCCTTGTCGCTGAACCAGGCGACCTGTTCCTGAACCAGATCAACTTCGAGAATGTATTCGCCAGGTTCCTTAGGTGCGGTAATCTGGAGCGGCACTTCCGCGTCTTGCCCGGGCTTAAGATTATCGGGGAGCCCATGTCTGCCGTCCATTCGGGTTACGAGTAGTTCGCCCTCAGCCTTCAACCATTGATTACCTGCGGCGATATAGAACTTGTTGTCATCTCCGCAGCCACGTACTTTCCAAAGCACGTCGCTGGCGTTTTGAACCTTCACCTGGATGATCTGTTTTTCGCCGGCCCGCAGCTTAGCGGGCGGATCGTTCAGCGTGATCTTTGCTTTGTAGCCGTTGTCTGAAAGGGGGACAGAGGCGCATGGCCGCTCAGGCTCGGTATTGACATTGATGTTGGGTGTTGTGGTACCCGAGCGATCGGAAGTACAACCGGCCAAGAGTAACGCACTCAAGATGGTCATCCAGAAGTGCGAGCGGTATCTGACTCTCATCTGTATCCCTCTCTTAACTTAATCTAGTTCTCACATATAGAAAGATCAAACGCAGCGTCAATTTATGCGACACACGCCGATTTGTCATTCCCAGATCGAACCGAGTCACTTGTCATTCGCGAATTCTCCGTCTTATTGTTCGTGCAATTTAATGGATCGTCCTTCAACTGTTAGCTGTGCACGATCCACGAAGTAGCACGAACGGTCGCGAAATAAGCTTCAGAAAAATGACCAAATGAAAAAATGTCAAATGAGAAATGAAAAATGACTCCCTGGACTCACTCGACCCGGACGTTAACCCTCAACGTAGACGAACCCTTGTCTTTAAACCAGCAAACCCCCTCCTGGACCATGTCAATTTCGAGCATGTACTCCCCGGCGATCAGAGGAGCCGTGATCTGGAGCGGCAGCTGTATCTCTTCGCCGGGATAGACGTCATGGGGAATGGTCGTCCGTCCATCGAGATTATTTACTAGTTCATAAGTACCCGAATACAACCAAATGTTGCCGGCGTTCAGGAAGAATTTTCCGCCCGGCTCGCCGCGCGCGGGCCAAAGATAATTGCTCGAGTTTCTGACAACGACTTGAATAGTCTCCTTCTGTCCTGTGCGCAGCCGTGCCGGCGGGTTTGGTATCGTCATGACCGCATTAAAGGCATCGTCGTTAAGCGGCGCGTGGACTTCAGTCACGGTTGGGTCCGGACTGGTTCGCTTCGGAGGAACTGGCTTAGGAATTGGGAAGATCTCGATTAAGACCATGTAGAACCGGGTCTGTTGCGAGAAGAAGGGCACGGTGATGGGCGTGATCTGGCCGGTTCGCAGCCCTCGGTTTTTGATGAACTCGAGCGACTCCTTTAGGTTATCCACCATGCTCAAAGAAAACATCCTGCGCCCACGAACTTCATTTAGAGCTTCCCCAAACCGTTTCCTCGACTGCGGCATGTCGAAGTACTGAACGTTATGCACGGCGAGCATCGGCACATCGTTGCGCAGGAGCACTTCAATGCCGTTGGTCATGATGTTGCTCACGATCCACACGTCCACGCCTGAGATCAAAGCCTTTTCGTCCGCCGAGAGGAAGTCAACCAAGCGACGGTCGCGGAAGACGAAGCGCAGGTCCTTGCGATACGGCTTCGGCTCCTTGAAGAGAGTGGGTCGCATGCTCCATTCGTAATTGTATGCATAGTGAGTGGCCGCCCCGAACTGTGCCAATAAGATAACGCCTGTAAGACAAACCAGTGCCACTTTGAGAGGCTGTTTCCTAAATGGTGTTGTTGCGGAGGCTAATCTGCTGGCCACATAGAGCAGAAGGATGCCGCTCAGTAACTCCAGGTAAAGCGCATAGCGGATGTAGCCAATGGTAGCGCTCCAGAGGAGCGAGCCCAGGAGAAGAGCGAAAGAGAGCAGGCGGATGCGCCGGTCGATGCGCGGCAGCAAAACGCAGATCAGCGCAACGATGAAGCCGACTGTGAGCCGTCCTGAGTAGACAGGTAACTCTGCAAGTCTTTCGGGCTTGAAGAACATTGCCACGGGCCAAAGCACTGTCTCCCACCAACTCTCTGGACCCCACCTCCCTTCCGCAATGTTCATCTCCGGCCAGAAAGGCGAGACGAAGAATTTGTTGTAGAGAGGAAAAACAGGGCTTGACGTCTGGCGGTAGATATAGATCGTGTGCGGGACGAGCGCCAGCAAGCCGACGAATGCCGCCAGCAATACTCGCGTTAGGACTTGCAAGTCGAGTCTACCGGGGCGGCGCAGCAGGCGGTAAGCGAAGAGAAGGATGATGGGCGTCGCCATAACGACGTTCGTTAGCTTGAAAGCGATGCACGCACCGAGATAGACCGCTGCGTAAAGGAGGTCGCGAGTCAGGCGCTTGTTATCAGTATCCTCGTGCAGCGCGAGCCGCGTCGCTTCGAGCAATAGCGGGAGCATCAAGAGATCGACCATGTAGTTGTTGATCTCGAAGAGCATGTGCTCGGTATAGAGTGTCAATAGAATCGCAAGACATCGCCAGCGCGCATTCTCGATAAAAGGGCGCAACAGTTTATTCAGTACTAATCCCGCATAGAGTAGTGAGAAGTAGTTAATGAGTGTGCCCAGCCGGTATCCAAGGAGGTGTCGGCTGATCCCGGTCAGCATGTCTGATGACGGGTTAAATGGAAAGATAGTGGGGAAGAAATCCCCGGGCATGAAAAGCGGGCCCAGCAAGCCTCTTGAGCTCTGTATTAGCCGGTGGTTCAGAACATCCACCGAGATGTCGGGAAAGGCGAACTTTAGGGCATAGATCAAAAGCAGGGGTAGCGCGACGATTAGCCAAAAAGCTCGCGGGGTTCTTTCCTCCGACTCCTCTTTGACTCTCAGGTGCACGGTCCACAGAAGGGCCGATAGTGCCAGCGTCAACGTCCACGCCAGCCGGTTGTTGGGAACAACCCACATATACTGGCGAACGATGACCAATAGGTAGAGGAAGATGAAAAGGTCACCGAGTGCAAGCTGGCGGCGGAGTTCACTAATGACGCGTTGAGAGAAGGACATGAGAGAGCTATCTGATTTACCGTGGTCCCTCTTCCGGTGTTGTTATTGAATGGGGCCTTGCAAAAATCGTCACGACATCACGGAGGTTCACGTACACAGATGGGTTCCAACCCTTGGCAAGCAGCCATGTTTTCACGCGAGCGCTGAGCGGCAGACCGGATTGATGGAGGATCAAGGAAAGGCTGACGCGCTTGCCCCTGCGTGTTACGCGTGCCACTTCAAAGCCCGCGCGTGTCAACATCAGGCGCAGCGTCTTTTCATCGAAGAAGAAATTGTGCGTTGGATCAGCGAACAGCCGCCACTTCTTTCCGGCAAGGCGCCGCAACAGGCTGGCGTAGTCGCCAGTACTGAAGACTAGAACGCCGTCCGGGGCGAGCAATCTGCGTATGTTTGCCAGCGCTATGTCCGGACGGTCAAGGTGTTCGATAGTGTCCCAAAGCGTAACTACATCGAACAGCGGCAAGCCTTCGGGTGGCGAGACGATTGAAGCAGTCTCGACTTCAAGGCCTAACTCTCGACGGGCATAGTCTGAGGCGTACTCCGATGTTTCCAGCCCGCGCACTTCCCATCCGCGTGCCCGTGCTGCCTCGAGAAAAAAGCCAGTTGCACACCCGACGTCCAGCAGCCTCCGACCCTTTACCATGCTCTCCAATTCTTCAAGCACACGCGGCGCGTTCCGCTGAATTGCGTCGCGATCGGCCAGGTAGTCGGCATAGACGCCATCGCGATAGTAGTCTTCAGAGTAGTCGTCCGCAGCAGGGCTGCGCGGGTCAGCGTATACCAACGCACACACCGCGCACTGAAAGATGGGACGCGAAGTGTGAAAGAGCAGTCGACTTTCGCTAAGGCCTTCGCACAACAAACACCCGGCGGGTGGCGAAGATTCTGGCGTAACCGACCGCTCCGCTGGCCTTGTGTTGCTTTGAGTACCAATTTCGCTGGCTGCCGCAGCGGCGCTCTTCATCGTTGTCCGCTCGGGATTCATTCTGTTTTGATCCGTTGGTCCGAGGCGACATGCCTGGCTTCAGCCCGGGCGCGGTCAATCGCTAATTGCTGCACCAGCTTCGACAGTCGGTTCGATACGATCGTGATCTGCGTCAGAATATACAAAAGCATCAGCACGATAAAGCAAAGCGCCAGCAGCGTAAGCGCCGAGGCCGGGAAGACCGCGCCGATGAGACGGGTCACCGTTGTTTGCAGCCAGGGCACGGATAGGAGGAGCATCGTCCCGATGATGGCGGCGACGAAGATCACGCCGTAGCCGACGTAGAGTCGTCCGTGCCGAACCAGGTTGAGTACCCACAGAAGTAGCGCGAGGGCGAATAGATCGAGGACCAGGATACCTTGAAGAGTCATGAGCGATGCCTCCTGCGAGTTAAGGCGGCCTCGATGATGCCGAGCAGAACCAGCATCGAGGTCTTGAGCGGATACTTGAAGTAGGCCAGAGGTGTATACATGGACGTTCCTTGTGTGCGCTCAGCAACCGTTACCGGAAATTCCCCAATGCGGTAACCAAGTCTCATCAGGTAGACGATGGCTTCGGCATGAAAGTCCACGAAGTGCCAATGCGTCAAGGGATCGAATACTGTTCGTCGGATAACTTTCATCCCCGAGCTCGTGTCGAATACTTGTTGACCGATCACCATTCTGACGAGCATCGAAAAGAGCTGCATCCCTATGCGTTTGCCCAGCGGAGCGTCCTGGTAGCCGCGCTCTCCCATGTAGCGCGAGCCGATGAGCACGTCCCAGCCGGCGCTGTCGAACTCCTGCAAAAGTCCCGCAATCTGTTCGGGATGGTGTTGCCCGTCGGCGTCGAGAGTGACGAGAGTATCGTACCCACACTCAATCGCGTACATTATCGCGGTCTGGATAGCGCGACCGTAGCCAAGATTGCATAGATGCGTTGCCACCGTTGTGTTGAGAGTATCGAGGACCTGACCAGTTGCATCTCCCGAGCCGTCATTTATGACTAGAAGGTCGCAACTGGGAAGCGAGGCACGAACACTCTCAACGACAGCGGCAATGGTGCCGGCCTCGTTGTACGCTGGAATGGCGACGAGGATTCGCTTTGAGGGTTGACTCATAGTCTTCCAGAGCAATTGTCGACGATCGTTCTTGACATCTATTTTTGAGGCGATGAAAATGCCTTGTCCTTCAGGTTGGTGGATAAATGCATCCGTTCAAAGCGCCGGCGCACTCGAGTCAATTGTCGCGTTAAAGCCTTAGAAGAGGTGCCACCTTATCATTTCTGAGGCCGAGCCCGGAAAGCCTGAGCCCGCCGCATATGCCGCCTCGCTCGATAACACCGAGGTTCACGACCAGTTGGATTGCATTGACCAGGCGTCCGCTGGTACGTGAGGTCTTGATCCTCCTGGCGTTCTGCGCGATGACTGCCGTAGTGACGTGGCCCTACGTTACTCGGTTGCGCGACGCAGTGGTGGATCCGGGAGATCCCTATCTCATTGCCTGGATTCTCTGGTGGGATTATCACCAGACTTTCACCGATCCCCTCAATCTTTTTCACTCGAACGTCTTTTATCCTTATCGCTACACCCTGGCTTTCAGCGAGCACTCCTACGGGATCGCAATGCTCTTCTTCCCGCTGTTTGCGCTGGGGTTGCGTCCGCTCACAGTCCACGCCGTCGCGATGTTCTTTGGGTTCGCCGCAAGCGGCTATGGTGCATTCCGTCTGGCGCGAACTCTAACCGGTTCTTATGGCGTCGCGTGGGTTGCCGGGATCATTTTCGCTTTCATCCCGTACCGCTTCAACATGATGTCGCAGCTGGCTTACCTCTTCTCTCCCTGGGTACCGTTGCTGTTCGAGGCGCTGGTGTTGTTCCTGCGTGAGCGGAGCCGAAGGCACACTATCTGGCTCGGTGTGGCGTTTTTCATGTCGGGACTGACGACCATCTCCTGGCTCACCCTCTCTCTTGTACCGTTTGTGTTCTCTGCTGCGTTGTTGCTAACGCGTTATCGACTCTGGCGCGATCGCGCTTTCTGGCTGCGTGGAGCTGCGGCATTGGGTATCGCCGCGCTGGCGTTGTTACCGTTCATGGCGCCGTATTACATCGTCTCAAAGTTGTATGGATTCACCCGCCGCATCGAGGACGTAAAGTCAGAATCGGCCTGGCCGCTCCACTGGCTATCGGTTGAGGTGCGCAACAAGTTCTGGAGTAGTTTCGGCTCAAATCTTCACGAGGGCTGGAAATTCAAGTTGTTTCCAGGCTTGCTGCCCATCCTGCTGTCGCTGGCGTCGATCCTGCTCGTTGCACCTTTTAAGAGGCAATCTTACGCGTTGGATGAATCCACGACGCGTAAGAGGCCACCGGTTTGGCTGGACGCTGTAATCGTCTTCGTGTTCGTCATCGCCGTGTTTGCCATAGGGTTCGACGGCACGCCTGCCTTCCGCGGCGTTTTCAACTACATTACCTCAGAACGCGCGCTGGCCGTTTTGCTCGTTGCCTGCATCGCCCGACTGTGCATCGCTTACCCGGCCGTGCTTTCGTTCGGCGAGAATTACAACCTGATCGAGACACTGCGTTCGCCTCGTCGTAGCGACGCTTACTGGCTTGGCCTGCTGTGGGTAGTTATAGGTTTCTGTTATTCGCTCGGCTGGAACTTTTTCTTCTACCGAATTCTTTACGACATCCTGCCACTCTTTAGGAGCATGCGTGTGGTAACGCGGGGCGCAATGATCGCTTACCTCGGCCTTGCGATCCTCGCCGGGCTAGGTGCAAAGCGGCTGGCTGAATTAGTTGCGACAAAGTGGCCGCGCATGCAACCGGCAGCAGTGTATGCAGTGGCGTGCGTCCTGCTGCTATTCGAACTCAACGCCGCACCGCTTAAATTCATGCGCGGCGACGTCTTCCCCGACGCAGTCACGCTCCGCCTGAAAGAGACTCCAATGCGGGGTGGCATAGTCGTGCTCCCCGCCGGAGCGAGCTTCAATCATCGCCACATCCTTCGCGCAGCGGATCACGCGAAACCGCTTATCGTGGGCACTTCGGGTTTCATAACTCCCTACGAGTACGAGATTGAGACCTTGACCCGCAGTGGAACCATCTCTTCCCAGTTACTCGACCTACTGGAAAAGATACCGGCCTCGTATCTCGTCGTGCAGACACACCTGATTGCGCCCGAGAGTCGAGCTGACTTCGAGGCCTTCCTCATACGCGGCATCTCGTCCGGTCGCTTGCGTTTCATTCAACGCTTCGACCAACGTGATGACCTCTATGCAGTGACGAAGACCGAACCGGACTCGCGGAGTGAGGGTGCCTTGCCTTTTGGCTTGTCGGTACGCGAGTGGACAGCCCTCGTAGCAGATGACCCGGTCAACATGCTCGGGCACTACCGGAGTTGGAGTCAGAGACTCTTTCGTCTGCACGTCGCCTCTTCGGGAAGAATGCCGCGGTACAACGATTTCATGAAAGATGTGCGGTCACTTGGTCGCGGAGTTATTCATGGCGCGGAAGGCGAGAACCAGCAGTTGCAAAGTAACCTCAGTGAGTTTGCGGACGCTTGGACCAAAAGCACAGCCTTCAATGCGACCTACTCCGGGATGACGGAAGCTCAGTACATGGATCGGCTACTCGCCAACGCTGGTGTGATGTTGAGCGCGGCGGAACGCGCCACGCTTGTCGAAGCTTTAAGCAGCGGTGCCGAGACGCGTGCTGGCGTCTTGCTGAAAGTCGTCGAGAACGAGACCTTCGTTCTCAAAGAACAGAACCGATCACTGGTCGTGCTGCATTACTTTGGTTACTTACAACGCAACCCCGACGACTCGCCCGATAACGATCTGCGCGGGATGCTCTTCTGGATTCAGGCTCTGCAGCGCCACAACGATCCTGCTAAACTCTCTCAGGCTTTTAATGAGACAGGTGAGTACCAGCAGTTCAAGCGCGGAAGTAAGAAGCCGCGAGCGGAAGAGGGTAAATAGTCCTCAGTGACTCCAAGCGATTTTAACAATCAGGAGATGCCGAAGAAGCAGTTCCCGGCGTGCCTGTCCGTTGTGGTGCCCGTATACAACGAGGCGAACACGCTGAAAGAGGTAGTGTGTAAAGTCCTCAGCGTTCCCTGTCTCCTGGAAGTGATCATCGTGGACGACTGCTCTAGTGACGGCACGTCCGCAGTGGCTGATGAGCTCGCCGCGATGCACCCACAGGTGCGCACTGTGCATCATTCAAGGAATGCCGGCAAGACGGCCGCGCTCAGAACTGGCTTTGCGCTTACCCAGGGGCATGTGGTAATTGTGCAGGATGCAGATCTCGAATACGACCCTGCGGAAATCTATGGTGTTATCCGACCCATTCTCGAAGGCCATGCCGATGTAGTATACGGTTCTCGATTTCTCGTTCGGCGGGCCGCCCGGGTACTTTACTTTTACCACTTCCTTGCTAATAAACTTCTTACTTTCCTTTCTAACGCGCTTACAAATCTGAACATGACCGACATCGAAACGGGTTACAAAGCGTTTCGGGGCGATATCATCCGCAAGATGGTAATCGTCTCAAGCGGCTTTGGGTTTGAAGTTGAGGTGACGGCGAAGGTAGCCAAGTTGGGAGGCGCCATTTACGAAGTACCCATCAGCTATTACGGGCGCACTTATGATGAGGGTAAGAAGATTGGAATGAGCGACGGTCTCATAGCACTCTGGCTTGTTCTCCGCTTCAATCTGTTCTGTAGCCTGGGCGCTTCGTTTCGTCAACTGCCTGAGCCACGATCGAAGCCAAACCGGCAGCCGGCCGTCTCGCTTGATAGTACAGAACCGGGAGCGGTTGAGACTGTGTGAATGCCCGAGCATCACCAGTCTCTCCGCATAATTCGCAGCTGTCATTTCTGGATGTCAGCGCGGAATGAGGCGCACGCGAGAATCAATGGCGTCGAATTGTTTTGATTAGGCTGCGGAGATGAGGCGGTCGACTACGTTCTGCCAAGATAAGTTCAGAGCCTGAAGTTTCTCTCGACCGCGCACGCCCATCTTTCGAGCTCGCTCTCTATCCAGGTAAAGCGCGTCCAGGGATTCGGCTATGGCGCGCGGATTGGGCTCGACGACGAAACCGTCCTGGTCATGTTCCACGAATTCAGTTGCGCCGCCGCCGTCTCCTGCCACCACTACGGGCTTGGCCGAGAGCATTCCTTCGAGTGTTACATAGCCATAGTCTTCGTCGAAAGGCAGGTAGCAAACGCCGAGCGCGTTTGCATACAGTTCAATCATCTCTGGCTCCGAAACGAACCCAAGCAGTTTTACACGTTCGCCAACTCCGTGTTGTTTGATGAGTGATTGATAGTGGTT
>JAMQPH010000660.1 GCA_023717605.1 Pyrinomonadaceae bacterium | reverse complement strand
CATCACGTGGGACACAGCCACACACGGGATTCTTACAAGTCTCTTTCTCGTCTGCCATGAGATCCTCCTGAAATGTTCGATCCGTTTGAGAGCTTAGATTAACACACTTCAGACGCAAGTATCGAAGCGGATCAAGCCCATCTGCAGTGATCTCCGACCCAGCTACTGTTGCACCACGCTGCCCCGGCATCCGATCTACTGGCTCTTGACCTGAACCCATTCGACAGCGCCATAAGATAGAAGGAGTTTGACGACCTTCTCGTGGTCATTTTCCTTTGCGTAAGTCAACGCCGTTTTCTCTTCTTTATCGCGAGCATTCATATCCGCTCCCGCAGCAATCAGGGCCTTGACGTTCTTGGTGAGGCCAGAGGAAGCCGCCAGCATCAAGGCTGTTACTCCGGCATCGTTTTTCTCGTCAACCATCGCTCCTGCTTGCAACAGCGCGTTTAGGACACCCACGTTGTTGACCATTGCCGCCTCCATCAGGGCTGTGTCTCCGTCGCTGTCTTTGAGATTCACTTTAGCTTTGGCGTGGATTAGATCCCAGACGATGTCAGCCGTCGCTTCCTCACCCATCGTCATGAGAGTGGTTTGTTTTGACTCATTCCGGCTATTGGCGTCGGCTCCCGCGTAAAGCAACACCTGCACCATTTCCCTGTTGCCATTCTGAATTGCGTGTTCTAGAGCAGTGGTGCCGGTGGCTTTGTCACGCACATTGACGTTTTCCTTGGTAAGTAAGGAAAGCACAACCTGAAGTTCATCGTCCCTGGCAGCCTTGACCAGCGGCTCCGACGGCTGAACTATTATCATTGCGCCTCCCATGACAACCTGTTCGACGTCCTCTGCTTGACCTTCTACCTCTACCGTTTCCTCGATCGAAGCAACTTCTAGTTTCTTGTTGAATCGTTCAGTGGCGTTTGGCCCGAGATACACCGTTTCAACAACGCCCGGACTAAAACCCGGTGCTTCGATTCTAAGACTGTAACTTCCTACGTCGAGACCCTCAAACCGATACTCGCCCTCATCGTTTGAACTGGTTGCCAAGGTCAGATTCATCTGATCGTTGGAAAGCACAATCGTGGCTCCAGCAATGAGGGCACCATTTGGATCAGTGACTGTGCCGACGATGGTGGCGCCCAGATAGAATCGACGAGCCGGATCCTGGCTGAAGGCGGCCACGCTCCCGTGATCCAGGTTAGACCTCACGTTTCCGGTGTGAGCGGCGGCGCTGGTTAGACTCAGAGTGGCACTGAACGCCCCCGCGGCGATACGTGAGGCCCGGCGACCGATACGATACAGCTTCTGCTGAGCGGATCTGGTCACGAGTGAGCCGTCTGGACCACTTTGATATCTAATGCACAGACGACCTTTTGACGCTCTGACGAGGCGCAGGGCGCGTTTCCGGGTAAGTTGTGACAGGTCGTGGACCGTCAATTTGCAGTGTTCACAGAAGCGAACCTGATCATTTCCAATCATCGAGTCCCAACTCACTTCACAGGGACTCTCAACGCGGATTGTGTCGAGTAGATCTTTGGCGGACATGGCTTTCTCCTTTCAAGTTGCGGGTTGATCGGAGAGCCGGGGAGAGAGCTCAGAGGTCACTTGCCAATAGTTAGACAACCAGCCGAAACGGAAGTTCCGGACTCAATTCAGACCCTTGACTGTGGCGAGACGAGCGCGAGCCTGGGGAGGTGCTTTCGGATTTCGACGTTGAGATGCCTTTCTCTTGCGGGTTGGTTGTTGGCGTGGTCCAAATTTTTTCGTAGCGAGATCCGCAATCTCGTGGTGAGGTGATCAGGTGCCTAAGTCGTGACAGTTAAGGAAGTGTCACACAACAAGTGGTATCAAAAACATAGTTCGATAAGAATCACCGGGATGTTGAGACGTCTGCGTTCTTCAGCGACAAAGTCCGCATTAGTTAAGTTCAACTAACGGAGAAATCATGAGAGTTTTCGACTTCGCTCTGTCAGAACCGCGGGCGGTAGCGACCGGGTCGATTGACGGCCAGGGGCGAATTGTGCCGGGCGTGAACTGTTCGCGGGTCATTAGCAATTCCCTGGGTTTCGTGCTGCTTTCGGTGTTCATATTAACCACACCCTTACCGTCCAGGGCCCAGGAAACTCAAGACCCTGCTTTGCTCGAAGTGCAACCGTTTGGCGACAACACCGCCAGGCGCTCACGGCGGGCTGAGTCCGTTCGTGAGGTTGCCCAATCTGCCCGCTTCATCTACGTCCGTTCCAACTCGGCTCTCGTGACGGCCGAGGATATTGAAAACAAACTACGCAAACATCCGGACTTCCAGCGTCTCGGTTTGATAGTCACGCGTCAGGAAATGGATGCCGATCTGATTCTGGAGGTCCGGCGTAGCGTCTTAACCAAGTTTGTCTTTACCGCGATCAAGCCTGATACGCTGATCCTCGTGGCCAGCGGCAAGCTGAGTTCGTTAGGTGGTACGGTTGATGGGAAAGTGGCGAAGTTGTTTATGAAGCAGTTAGTCGCTGCTCGCGGAGAGAAGTAGCGAGAGCATAGACTTTAGTCTGTGTAATTCGTTGAGCATCTCAGACTCGGGCTTGTGCCACGGTGCGCTGAATCACAGACTAAAGTCTATGCTACGTAGCAGCCAGCGCTAGCGCCACCTCCGCGCCAACTCGTGCGTTGTTTTCAAGCAACGCGACGTTGGCCCGCAGAGTTGCACCCCCACTTTGCCTGGCCATCCGCGACAATAGAAACGGCGTTAGCTCACGTCCGCCTATTCGACGTGTTTCGGCTTGTTTCAAAGCGTCATCCAACGTTTTTTTAAGCAACTCAGACGGCAATTCCGCGTTGGCGGGAACAGGCACCGTAACTAGTAGCGCGCTCTGAAGAGCCAATCCTCGCTGAGCTTGCACCAACTCCATAACTTCCTGGCCTGAATTCACCGTGCCATCAACGCTCAGTCCACTCTTCGGTGAATAGAATGCCGGCAGCTCGTCGCATTGATAACCAACGACCGTGACGCCGTTTGTCTCCAGCCATTCCCGTGTCGCCGGAAGATCGAGAACGATTTTTGCGCCGGAGCAAACCACCACCATCGGAGTGCGGGCCAACTCCGGTAGATCAGCCGAGACGTCGGGCAACGACCCGCGATGAATGCCTCCAATACCTCCGGTTGCCAACACTTGAATACCGGCCCGGTGGGCGATCCAGATAGTGCTAGCGACTGTAGTTGCGCCATCCCAGCGGCGGGTGAGGGCGATGGGGAGATCTCGAGTACTGACTTTTTTCATGTCAGTTTCGGCGATGTGCCTCAACTGGCTTTCGTTCAGGCCCACACAGAGTCTCCCTGCGATGATGGCGATCGTGGCCGGAACAGCGCCCGCACCTCTCACAATCGCTTCAAGTCGAAAGGCAGTTTCCAGATTTTGTGGACGCGGCAGTCCGTGGGCGATGACTGTGGATTCAAGCGCGACAACAGGCTTGGGCGCGGCCAGAGCATCAGCCACTTCGGTGCTGAACTCAAACAGTTCTTTGTTAATCATTTGATTATTTGAAGTCATCTGGCCACAAGGCCCACTCAAGCCCCGGTAATTTGCAAGTCAGGAAGGCGGACCCTGTCCCCGCCCGCAAGCTTGAATGC
>JAMQPH010000645.1 GCA_023717605.1 Pyrinomonadaceae bacterium | reverse complement strand
GACCAGAGGGGGTCTTCGTAAGAAGCGACGCCGAGATCGCACATGCGGTGCGCCACATCCTGGAATGGGATGCACTCGTTCCTGATGAGCGTATTAAGTCAACGGTATCGGATGGTTGGGTGACGCTCGAAGGAGATGTGGATTTCTGGCACCAGCGCGAGGATGCCGGGAGTACGGTACTGCGGCTTGAGGGCGTTATCGGAGTGACGAATGAAATCTCCGTGACCCCTAAGTTTGTGGACCCGAAGGAACTGCGGGAGGAGATTGAATATGCGCTCGAACGACGAGCCGATCGCGAGGCTGAACGGCTGCGCATTGAGGTCAATGACGGCGCCGTGGACCTCTTTGGTCGCGTTCACTCATGGCAGGAGAAGCGAGCAGTGCTCGGCTCGATCAGCCATGCGCCGGGCGTGAGCGCCGTTCGAGATCATCTGCGTGTAGATCCGTATTTCTAGAATGTGACGATGCTCAAGAGCAGGGTAAGTATCCAGAGCAATTTGCTCAACAGTCATTGTATGCGGTGCGCTAGCAATTGCTCCTGATCCGACGGAGGGCGTAAATAATGAAGCCCAGGAACCTGACAAGCTATCGTTTGCTTCCGATCATCTTAGCTACAAGTTTTCTTCTGGCTTTAGCCGCGTGCGGCGAGCGTAAAGTGCCCATCACGGAGCAGCCCACACGTAAAATTGATGCGAGGCTAATCGGTAACTGGGTCTCGCGAGACGGCACCGAGCGAATCAAGATCCGGCAGTTAAATGATTCGACTTACATTATCTCGTACTTTGCTCTTCTCTTTCGTGCCTTTCATTCAGACATCGCCGGCATTTCATTCATCAACGTTCAAGAGCTCGAAACGGCTGAGCGGAACTACATCTACATGATGTACACCCTATCATCTGACGGCAATAAGCTATACATTCGAATGGTGAGCGAAGACGTAGTTCCCGAAGTGACGAAGGATTCCATCGCCGTTCGAAAGCTCCTTAGGAGCAATTTGCAGAACCCTCTCCTATTTCGTGGCCAGGCCGAGTTCACGAAGGCACAATGAGTTACCGATGTGGTGCAAGCGTCATCAACCACGAATACAATACTTCGAATCACGGACCGGGGAATGAGGTTGAGAACCGATGGGCAAACAGACACTCCGAAATCAGCTACAGGAGCTGCATGCTGAACTCCAGCAGGTTGAATCACTCGACGTTACCGAGCGAAAGATGCTGCAGAACCTGGCGAGAGATGTTCACGAGATACTTCGGAGGGAAGACGATCGTACCCAACACTATAGCAGTCTGGGTGAGCAATTGAGAGAAGTGGTAGCACAAGTGGAAGCGTCACATCCTCGGGTGACGATCTTGATGCGGCAGGTGATAGATCAACTAGCTTACCTCGGGATCTAGGTTCGAAGTGGAACCGATCGCGTTCAAGATGGAATGGACTTGCACACCCTTGGCGCACACGCAATCCCCCTTACTCTTACCACAAGAAGAGTAAAGCTCGCCTCGAAGAATGGCCCACTGCGATGCCTTATTTCCTCAGACCGACTGTAGATCCAACCGGCAAAGCCTAAGTTCTAGAGCTCCAGCACCAGCGGGTTTTCCCCCAGTCCAAGGGAACTTTCCACACCGCGAGTTTGTCGCGGTACGCAATTAACGAGGATTCGTTGTGCACTTAGGCGGTACGGCCATTGCATCCTGCAATATGAGACATCGCGAATTTAGTTCGTCGTTCCCCGGTTTCGGTTTCAGGCAACCAGAATGTGCCGGGAAACGAGAGCGTGAAAGAGAGAAAAAGCATGAAAGTCAAAGAGATAATGAGCGCGAACACAAAGGCCTGCACGCCAACCAACAGCCTGGCCGATGCGGCTCGGCTGATGTGGGACAACGACTGCGGAATACTTCCAGTCGTTAGCGAGGCTGGAAAGGTCGTTGGTCTGATTACAGACCGTGATATCTGCATGGCGGGTTGCTTGCAGAGTCGAAACCTGTCGAACATCCCAATCGAGGAAGTAATTTCCGGGACGGTCTTCGCCTGTAAGCCTGAAGACGACATTCACATCGCGCTAGACACGATGCGGGAAAATAAGGTGCGACGGATTCCAGTAATGGCTGCCGATGGCAAACTGGAAGGCATTCTGTCGATGAATGACGTCGTGCTCAAAGCGGAGGAAGTGAGCGGGAAGAAGCCGCCTGAGCTGTCCTACGGTGATGTGGTGAATACCTACAAGTCGATCTGCCAGCACCGTGTTCCAATGCAACAAGCGCAAGCGACGACTGGAGTCTGAGTAGGTTTCCGGAACAGTTGTAAACGCGCGAGAGAGATCTTTTAGGAGTCCTGGGGACTCAACGGCTAAGTGTGTAAACAGAAAGGCAAGAGTTATGAACAGGAAGAGCGACAGTGAAATAAAGCAACAAGTTTTGCGCGAGCGCAAATGGGACTCACGCATTGCCTGGTCTGAGATTGGAGTGGATGTCCTCGAAGGAATTGTGACTTTGACGGGCACCGTCAACAGTTACGCGAAGAAACTGGCTGCGCAAGAGGCTGCCCACCGCATAGCTGGGGTGCTGGATGTTGCTAACGAAATTGAGGTCAAACCTGTCGGCGCCTTCACCAAAACAGATGCTGACATCGCCAGAGCAGTCCGTCATGTCTTGCAATGGGATGCTTTTGTCCCCGATGAGC
>JAMQPH010000634.1 GCA_023717605.1 Pyrinomonadaceae bacterium | reverse complement strand
CAAACGATCCACGAATCACACGAAGCATCACGATATGAAGGATCCGTTTTGTGTGGTTTCGGTAGCGCCAGGTAAAGCCTGGCTGTTCTAGTGCACTGAAAGGAGTTCATCTTGTCAATTGTCCGTGCAACAAGTAGGGCGTGCGAGCGTGAGTGGGAGCAATCCTGCTGGCGGGGCCTCGCAGGCGCGAACACGCGAGCCGTAGCGCAAGCGAACCTGATTCGGCCTCGTTAACACAAAGTAGTGAGCGGCCAGACTGCCGAAAGTGAAGAAGCCTGCCACCAGCGACGAAGCAACGGACAAGAGCAGTCGCTGGGCTTGCCGGGGTGAGAGGGGACAGCGCGCGTGGACAGAACAGCCGAGGGGGACCTGGGAGACCCGACAGAGCGGTGCCTGGGAGCAAGAGCCAGCACAAGCGTGATGTAGGAATGCATAACTGCATGACGTGCACTGGTCGGGAGTCGGACAGGCTCGTAGTAGCGAGGAAGCGGGTAACGACCGTGGAGCAAAGGGGCCTGAGCATAGACAAGTCGAGGTAAGAGGAAGGGAGGACCGATTGGTGGAAGCACCTACAACGGAGGCGCGGGAGCGAAAGCTGCCGGCGTCACTCTCTCAACTGAGACAGCGACTGGGCCAAAAGGCGAAACAGGAACCTCGTTACAAGTTCTACAGTTTGTATGGCTTGGTAATGAGGCGGGACACGTTGGCAGCGGCTTGGGCGACGGTGCGGGAGAACCGGGGAGCGCCGGGCATCGATGGCATCAGCATAGAGATGGTCGAGCAATCTGCGGGAGGAGAGGAAAGCTTTCTCAGGGAAATCGAGGAAGCCTTGCGCACGCGCAGTTACAAGCCGGGGATGGTCAAGCGAGTGTACATCGCGAAGGCAAATGGGAAGAGGCGGCCGCTGGGGATACCAACGGTGCGCGACCGGGTGGTGCAGACAGCAGTGCTGCTCATTCTGGAGCCAATCTTTGAGGCGGATTTCGAGGATTGTAGTTACGGATTCCGTCCAGGAAGATCGGCGCACCAAGCGCTGGAGAAGATACGCGAGCACTTAAAGGGCGGGTATCAAGAGGTGTATGACGCGGATCTGCGAAGCTACTTCGACAGCATTCCCCAAGACAAGCTGATGGCTTGCGTGCGGATGAGAGTCACCGACAGCAGTGTGTTGAAACTCATCCAGCAATGGCTGGCAGCGGTCATCGTGGAAGAAGACGAAGACGGGAAGCCGACTTATAGGCGAAACAAACAGGGCACCCCACAGGGAGGAGTGATTTCGCCGCTCCTGGCGAATATCTATCTGCACTGGTTCGACCGCGTGTTTCAGCGGTCCGGGGGACCTGCCGACTGGGCTAACGCCAAACTAGTACGCTACGCCGATGATCTGGTGGTGTTAGCGCGCTATCAAAGCGAGCGGCTCATCAGCTTCATCGAGGAGAGACTGGAAGGCTGGTTGGAGTTGGAGATCAATCGTGACAAGACGAAGATCGTCAAGCTCCAGGAAGCAGGAGCGAGTCTGAACTTCCTCGGCTACACGTTCCGGTACGACCATGACCGATTCGGTCGCGGGCATCGCTACCTGAACGTGCTACCGGCCAGGAAGTCGGTCGAGCGGGAGCGGGCGAAGCTGCACGAGCTGACTAACCATCGGCGCTGCTACATACCGCTACCTGTCTTGATTGACCAACTGAACCGGCACTTGCGCGGGTGGCAGGCTTACTTCAACTATGGCTATTCCAGCGAGGCTCGGAAACAGATTCGCAAAGCTCTGCTGGACCGCCTCACGCAGCACGTGAACCGACGCAGCCAACGCCGCTTTCGGAAGCCGCAGGACGTAAGCTACTACGCTTACTTCAAACGCCTCGGCCTGCAATACCCTTGAGCGCTGTGCAACTGCCTGATAACCCTGCGGCGAGAGTCTATGTGAGAGCCGGATGCGGGAAATCCGCACGTCCGGTTCGAGGAGGGGGGAGTGGGTCGCATCACGTCGCCTTCTCTCCTACTCTACTGGATCTTTTTTTTGCTTGGGGTTGGGAGAGCTGTTGACTACTCTTGGACGCTAAATGAGAGCTTATCTCCCCTCATATAACCTTCTGACCCCGCAGAATCTTCCTGACGCTTTGGATCTGCTCGCGCGTGATCCCGGCGTCTATAAGCCGTTCGCCGGCGGTACCGATCTAATGGTGTTGCTAGAAGCCGGCAAGCTTTCGCACAAGAACTACATCAACATCTGGAACCTCAAAGAACTGCGCGGTATTGA
>JAMQPH010000623.1 GCA_023717605.1 Pyrinomonadaceae bacterium | reverse complement strand
AGATCCATAGGCTACCGCAAATGGTTCTGTGTGTTGAGTTGGTCTTACTGGTCTGAGTGGTTCTTGCCCGGTTGTGAGGTTCTCGGGCCGCGAGCTACCCTATTAAGGCTAGCCGGCCTGTTGCCTGCTTTGCTGACTACCGGCACTGATGGCCTTACGCATCTCTTGCACCGCTCGATCGAGCCCGCTGAAGATTGCCCGCGAAATAATGTTGTGACCGATATTGAATTCCGTGATTTCAGAGATTGCGGCGACCGCGCCGACATTCCGATACGTAAGGCCGTGTCCCGCCGCTACCTTTAAACCATACTGTGACGCGAGTGCGGCTGCCTCTCGCAGCCTTCGCAGTTCCTGCCCTGCCCGGAGTGTGCCCTCTCCGTGAATACCACGCCCGCCGAGTGTCGCGTCGGCATAAGCCGCAGTACATAACTCTACCTGCTGCGCACCTACAGCATGCGCAGCCTCGATCTGAGCGGGATCTGGATCTATGAACAAACTCGCGAGAATCTCGTTCTGCCGCAACCGGCCTACAGTAGCGCGCACGATTGACGTGTTTGCTTTGACATCCAATCCGCCTTCGGTAGTTATCTCGTTCGGACTCTCAGCCACAAGCGTCACCGCGTCAGGGTGACGGTCGAGTGCGATTTTCAGCACCTCTTCAGTGGCCGCCATTTCAAGATTCAAATAGGTTGCCACGGCGTCGCGCAGCGTTCTTAGATCATCATCCTGGATGTGGCGGCGGTCTCCGCGCAGATGGACCGTGATGCCATCGGCGCCAGCCTGTTCACAAATAACTGCGGCGGCGATGATACTAGGCTCGGGCGCACGTCGGGCCTGCCTCACAGTTGCGACGTGGTCGATGTTGACGTTGAGTCGGGCGGTCATTAGTTGTATCACTGGGACGTCGTCTCCCTGGTGGTTCTTATTGCCTTGTCATAGATTCCTCGGCGGGCTTGTTGTCGGATCAAAGCTACCTCGCCAAGCATCTTCACACTGTCACTCGCCAACGTCACCTTACTTCCTTCGTAATGATCCCATCGAACCGGCACCTCTTTGAGCCGCAAGCCGGCTCGATAGGCTATGTAGAGGAGTTCCACGTCAAAACCAAACCGGTCAACCGTCGCTCCCTCAATGATCGCTCGACATACGCTCATTCGAAAGGCTTTGAAGCCGCACTGAGTGTCCCAGAAGGGAAGTCCCGTGGCCAAACGTACGACAAGATTGAAAATCCGGCCACCTTGCTCCCGCCGCCAGGGTTGATGCACGCCAATCAGAGTTCGGTCCAGCGCCCGTGAGCCGAATGCGAGATCACATTCCCCGCGCAGGATCGGTTCTACGAGTTTTGTGGTCTCGGTAATTGGCGTCGAAAGATCCGCATCCGAAAACAATCCCACCTCACCTCGGGAAGCCAGCAACCCCAACCTGACTGCGCGGCCTTTGCCAAGGTTTGACTGATAGCTGAGCACGGAAGTATGCACTCGTTTCGCTGTGGAGAGCACTTCCCGGGCGACCGCAGCTGTGTTGTCTGTTGAGCCGTCGTCGACAATGATCAGTTCAGACTGAGGAACATTGTTACCCAGATAGTCAAGAATCTTCGGCAACGTAATACCCAGACGCACACCTTCATTGTAGGCCGGGACCACAATAGATATTGGAACCGTCATTTTCTAGTTCAATATACCATGCACCAACTGGCAACCCCCCTTCGGCTGTAGGCGCGTTAGTGTGTTATATTTTTCTGCGAATTAACCGTCCTTTAGGGTTAGTTGGCAGCAAAGCACTCAATAGAGATGGCTAAGAGATTCATAATCATTGCCGGCATGATTATTCTGGTTGCGGCCGTAGTGGGCGGCACGATCGGGAGCTCGCGTCGACTCCGGCGGTCGGTTTCCGTGGGCGGTTCGGTCCCGGATAGGCCTGCCGAGGAAATCGAAAGGGACTACAACGAAGCGATCTCGACAATTTCAACCAGCTACGCCGGCGACATCGATTATGAGAAGGCAACTCAAGCTGCGGTCCAGGGCATGCTGTCCACGCTCGATCCTCACTCGATGTATTTCCCCTCCAGCGAATTCAGAAAGCTCAAAGAGGATCAAGACTCACGCTTCTACGGTATCGGCGTAACCATAGTGCAACATCGTGACGGGGTCTACATTCAGTCGGCCGTGGAAAACACACCTGCGGCGCGTTTGGGGCTCAGGTACGGCGATCGCATTCTTGAGGTGGATGGGAAAGACGCGCGCGATTGGCCAAGCGACCAGGTTTCGAAACATGTTCGCGGCGGACTCGGTGAGCCGGTGACAATCAAGGTGGAGCGGGCGGGCTTGGAAACGCCGCTTTACTTCACGATTGTCCGAGAGACGGTGCCGCTACCTTCGATACGCGATGCTTATATGGTTCGTCCCAGTACCGGGTATATCGGTCTGACGCGAGGTTTCCAGCATACCAGCGACGAAGAATTGCGGGAGGCACTCAACAAACTGAAAGATCAGGGGATGCGCCAGCTCGTGCTTGATCTGCGCAGTAATCCGGGCGGGCTACTTGATCAAGCGATTGATGTCTCCAGTGAGTTTCTGCCGCGAGGGCAAGTTGTAGTGTCCGTGCGCGGTCGGAGTGAATACAGTGAGCCGATTATCTATAAATCAAGCGGGACCGAACCGGAAGATGTGCCGCTGGTCGTGTTGATAAACCGGGGCACAGCATCGGCGTCGGAGATTGTCGCCGGAGCGATCCAAGATCACGGTCGCGGATTGATCGTCGGCGAGACCAGTTTCGGCAAGGGTCTGGTCCAGCGAGTTTTCCAATTGCCATACAATACCGGACTTACTCTGACGACAGCGCGCTACTACACTCCCTACGGGCGATCGCTACAGCGTGACTACTCGAACGGTTCGCTTTATGACTACATAGTCAGACACGATCTGGACGATGCTCCCTCGCAATCCCCTTCGCCCGCGGTAAATCCCACATCGCCGCTGGCACAAACTTCTCCTACTCCGCTCACTTCAAGCGGTCCAGCGGTGAAGACGGCAGCCGGCCGGTTGTTTTACGGCGGCGGAGGGATCACCCCCGATATCGAGATAAAGCCACTCAATTTCACGCCTGTGCGCAACAGAATTGCAGAGGCCGGATTTCAGTTTACGCGGCAACTGGCTGCAGGTCTGGTTCCAGGTCTTGAATCGTATAAGGTTGAAAAAGTTCAGTATGGGAAAAACCCAAAATCCGGTGACTACCCGATTACAGATCGAGTCGTGGAAGCCTTCCGAAATTGGGTGCGCCTTGATGCACAGTCGCAGCTGACTCCAGCCCAGCTGGATGAGGAGCTGGAATTCGTCAAGCTGCGTCTGCGCGAAGAGATCGTCACCGCGGTGTTTTCTAACGACGCCGGTGCGCGCGTTCTGCTCGATGCTGACCCACAGCTGTTGCGAGCCCTGGAAGCACTCCCGGATGCGAAACGACTGGCTGAAACAGTCCGCAGCGGCACGTCGCAAAGTTAACGAACAAACTCTCGCTACATCTCACTAAATAACTCTGGCAATAAGGCATTTCAAGTAATAGGTCTCCGGCACGCTAAGCAGGATGGGGTGATCGCTCGCCTGGGTCCTCTTTTCGACGACTTGCAGCCGGCAATGCGCGTCGATTGCTGCCTCGGCGATGATTCGAAGAAACATCTCCTCGGACATGTGGTAGGAACACGTACAGGTGATGAGCACGCCGTCAGGGTTTAGCAGTTTGAGCGCTCGCAGATTGATTTCCTTGTAACCTCGCGCGGCCGCCTTGATGCTGCTGCGATTCTTAGCAAATGCAGGCGGATCGAGCACGATCGTGTCAAACCGCTCTCCCGCATTTTCCAGATCGTGCAGCGCATCAAAAACATTTGCTTCCCGAAACTCGACGTTGTTGAAATTGTTCAGCCTGGCATTGCGGTGCGCGGTGTCGATCGCCTCTGCTGAAATGTCGAGGCCGACAACACTCTCACACACGCCTGCCAGGTAAAGCGCAAACGATCCATTGAAAGTGAAGCAATCAAGCGCGCGCCCATGAGCTACCGCGCGCGCTGCCTGGCGGTTCTCACGCTGATCGAGAAACGAACCCGTTTTTTGACCGCCTAGCGGAGCCACAATGAAGCGGATGCCGTTTTGCACGATTTCCAACTGCTCGGGATCTGGTCCGTAAAGCGTGCCTGCCACCAACTCGAGTCCTTCCAAAGCCCGCACCTTTACATCATTTCTTTCAATCACGGCGCGAGGAGCGAATTCCTCGACCAGCAATTCGACTAACAGCGCCTTAATTGCCTCAGTGCCTTGCGAGAGAGTCTGTATCACATAGACGTCGTGGTAACGGTCAATGATCAGCGAGGGCAGCAGATCCCCTTCCGAATAGACTAACCGATACGCGTTCGTGTCGGGAGAGAGATGGCGACGTCCGGCGGCTTTCAGAATCCGTCGGCGCCACCAATCGCGGTCGATGGGCTCGTCCGCAAGCGTTAACAAACGGAGAGCGATTTGTGAAGCGTCACTGAAGAGAGACTGCCCCACAAAGTTTCCGTGCTGATCTCGAACAGCGACAATCGAGCCACCTTCGGAATTTCCCGGATCCAGGACATCGCTGCGGTAAATCCACAGATGTCCGTTGCGCACCCGGCTTGCTCCGCGCTTTGTGACAGTGACGTTTTTCATTCGCCCAGTACTCTGACATATGCCAGATACTCTGCGCTACTTAGGACTCCGGTGATGCGCAGTAAGCGAGGTAATTTGCAGTCAGGAAGGTGGACCCTGTCCCCGCCTCAAGCTTGAATGCCCCTCAGCGCAAGAGCGGGGACAGGGTCCACCTTCCTGACTGCAAATTGGCGGCGATTGAGTCGTGATGCTAGGTTGAGTGAATATTAAGCGCAGGCTGCGATCGCACTCAGGTTGCCACAGCTGACTCAATTGCGAGCCCTCAAGCACTATGTTACGCTTCGAGCGCTTCGCATTTTTGACCGTAGGAATGGACCGCTTCGAGCTGACACCGAGGCCATGGCGACAAAAACAGATGCTGAGCGTCGCGAGCGCTTCGAAACGCCATCGGCAATAGAGCTGCCCGTCGATTTCAACCCTAAGAACACCGACCCGCTTGATTACGACAAAGACCTGGGCGCTCCTGGTGAGTTTCCCTTCACGCGCGGCATCTATCCCAACATGTACCGCGGCCGGTTTTGGACCATGCGCCAATATGCCGGCTATGCTTCTGCCGAAGAATCAAACGCGCGTTACAAATACCTTCTCGCCCAGGGCACTACCGGACTCTCCGTAGCTTTCGACCTGCCAACCCAAATCGGTTTG
>JAMQPH010000614.1 GCA_023717605.1 Pyrinomonadaceae bacterium | reverse complement strand
ACAATATGTGCTCCCGCGTCTGCGGCATCGGCCCGTCCGTCGCCGCTACCACCAAGATCGCCCCGTCCATCTGCGCCGCTCCCGTGATCATGTTCTTCACATAATCCGCGTGCCCAGGACAGTCCACGTGCGCGTAGTGCCGCTTCTTCGTCTCATACTCCACGTGCGCCGTCGCAATCGTGATCCCTCGCGCTTTCTCTTCCGGCGCCTTGTCGATCTGGTCAAACGCCACGAACTGCACCTTCGGATTGTTCTTCCCCAATACCTTCGTGATCGCTGCCGTCAACGTCGTCTTCCCGTGATCCACGTGCCCTATCGTCCCGATGTTCACGTGCGGCTTGGAACGGTCAAATTTTTCCTTAGACATTATTCAGTGGCCTCTTAAACAAAGATTCGTTAACGCTGTGACGCGAGCTGCAAATTCTGGAGCCCGCGATGAGATTTGAACTCATGACCTCCTCCTTACCAAGGAGGCGCTCTACCCCTGAGCTACGCGGGCGCGAGTCCTAACTAAACTAATACAAAGAACTGGAGCGGGCGACGAGATTCGAACTCGCGACCCTCAGCTTGGAAGGCTGATGCTCTACCAACTGAGCTACACCCGCTCAAGGATTTCGAATTGCGAATTTCGGATTGCGGATTTAAGTCTCCGCCCTGTCTTCAATCCGAAATCCGCATTCCGAAATTCGAAATTCTTCTGGTGCAGGGGGCAGGATTCGAACCTGCGTAAGGCGTTAGCCTGCCGGGTTTACAGCCCGGTGCCATTAACCACTCGACCACCCCTGCATATCCTTTTCAAGTGCCTAATGGAGCCGGCGAAGGGACTTGAACCCCCGACCCTCTGATTACAAATCAGATGCTCTACCAACTGAGCTACGCCGGCCCGCTATAGATTGCAATAGCGCATTCCGACAAAAGGCGGATACTACCAACAGGAAAACGAAAACGCAAGTCGCAGGCGGAGTTAGACATAACTGTCGTCCGGTGGGATGTAGTGACGCAGACATGGTGCCGTTTTTAAAGTGAGGGCATTAGCGTCATAACTTGCGAGTTCCGTTCGATTCAATAAACCTTTGCTTACCAGATAGCCGAAAATCAGCACTGTACTTTCATCAGCTAGTCAGGCACCGTGGCGATTCTCGCGCTCTCAGCTTTGAGTCTCTCGGCTCGAGAAGCAAGAACTGAGGCGTAGAATGAACGAAAGTATCCATACATCGACAGGCACGCTGAGATTACTACCAGCCACAGAAGCGCCCGCCCAGTCGTGTAAACCAAAACCTGCCAGTCGTTTCCCGTAATCGGGCCCCCACCAAAAAGATGCTGTAAGGCTGCCCGCAATTCCGGCACCGACCAGAACTCAATTGCCGGAAATGGCCTACCAAAGTTCGCCACCGGTGGCTTTCCAGAAACGCTGGAGACAATCAGCAGTGCCACGGTCACGACCTGCGCCAGCATTTTGAATTTGCCCATCTTTGACGCCGCTATGACTACGCCATCCGCTGCGGCAATTGACCGCAGACCTGTAACTGCAAACTCCCGCCCGATGATGATTACCACAGCCCACGCCGGAGCCAATTGATTCTCCACGAGGGAGATTAGAGCGGCGGAAATGAGCAGCTTGTCGGCAATCGGATCGAGCAATTGGCCTAGACGCGTCACCTGATCGCGGCGGCGCGCGAAGTGTCCGTCCAAAAAGTCAGTAAGAGCGGCACCCAGGAAAAGCGCGACGCCTAATAAATGACGCGGTACTCCGAACCAGTTTTCAGAAAACGGAGTCAGGAGAACCACAACCAGAAGCGGAACGATGAAAATACGTAGCAGTGTTAAGGCGTTGGGAAGATTCAAAACTTATACCGCCCCAAGGAAAAGCAACCACAATCAACTCGCGTGTGCGATTGATCGCAGTGTATGACTCGCTCGGAAACAGTGTCAAGATAGCCAACTCGCAACTTGCTCAATTAGTTTGTGCTCAGCTAGAATCATGGTTTCTTTGCTACGTGATATTCATATCCGTAGTGGCCTGCTCGGTTAAGTACCATGGCAATCGACCGCATAACTGTAAGAGGCGCTCGCCAGCATAACCTCAAGAACATTAACGTAGAAATACCTCGCGATCGCTTCACAGTTGTCACCGGCCTCTCCGGTTCCGGCAAGTCATCGCTCGCTTTCGACACTATCTACGCTGAGGGACAACGGCGCTATGTAGAGTCGCTGTCGGCTTATGCGCGGCAATTCCTTGACCAGCTCGAGAAACCTGATGTCGACTCGGTAGACGGACTTTCGCCGGCAATCTCGATCGAGCAGAAGACTGTTTCCCGCAGCCCTCGCTCAACGGTGGGCACGGTAACCGAGATTTATGACTACATGCGTTTGCTCTTCTCTTCGATCGGACAGCCCCATTGTCAAGTGTGCGGAGCGGCAATCACGCGGCAGAGTGTGGAGCAGATTGTGCAAAACGTCCTCTCGCTGCCCGAAGGTGAGCGCGTGATGATCCTCGCCCCCATAGTTAGGGGACGTAAGGGTCAGTTCAAGAAGGAGATCGAGAAACTCGCCAAGGACGGATTTCTGCGAGCGCGCGTCGACCATGAACTTCTTTCCCTGGACGAAGAGATCAAGCTTGATAAGCGACGCAATCACACCATTGAAGCAGTAGTTGATCGATTGTTAATAAAACCGGGAATAAGTGAGCGACTCTCGGAATCTGTCCGCACGGCTCTAAAGCTCACCGGCGGAGCCGTGCTGGTATCGGTTGTAGACGGCGAAGAAAAGCTTTATTCGGAGCGGATGGCTTGCGTAAATTGTGGCATTAATGTTCCACCACTCGAGCCGCGGTCGTTCTCATTTAACTCCGCCTACGGCGCTTGTAAACGATGTCACGGCCTGGGCACGGTAGTCGAAGTTGACCCAGCCAAGCTCATTCCAGACACGAACGCACCTGCTGACAAACTGGATTTCATGGGTTCAGCGGATCGTCAGGGTTCGGCTTATCTCAAGAGCGCGCTGTTGGCGGTTATCAGTCACTTCAAAGGTAATGCGAAGGCCCCTTTCAACGAGTTGCCGCGCGAAGCCCGGGAAGGTTTCTTCGAGGGACTCAGCGCCCAGTTGAACTTCCGGCAGGGTGCATATACCTATCAGAGCCGTTGGAAAGGTGCATTGCATTGGTTGCGTGAGCGACTCAACGAAGCGCCCTCTGAAAAAGTTCGGGTGGCGCTCGAGGACCTTGTTTCCCCGGGAATCTGCGCGGAATGCAAAGGACGACGCTTACGTGCTGATTCACTTGCCGTGCGCTTAGGCGGGCGAGGTATTGCCGACTACACAACTTTGCCAATCGAAGAGGCCACTGACGTTTTTGCCGAAATAAAACTGAATCAGCGAGAGGAAAAAATCGCCGGCCCAATACTCCGAGAAATAGTCAACCGGCTTCAGTTTCTCCAAACCGTTGGACTCGGCTATCTCACTCTTGATCGTGTGTCGTCAACTCTGTCCGGCGGCGAGGGCCAGCGCATCCGCCTGGCCACGCAGATCGGATCGCAGCTCCGAGGGGTACTCTACGTTCTGGACGAACCGTCTATTGGGCTTCATCCGCGCGACAATCAGAAACTACTGGGGACGTTGTGCGCGCTTCGCGACCTTGGAAACACTGTGCTGGTCGTGGAACACGACGAAGAAACGATTCGGCGAGCCGACTACGTAGTCGACCTGGGACCCGGCGCAGGTGCTCATGGTGGCGAGCTCGTCGCTTCGGGGACTGCGGAAGACGTAGCGAACAGTCCGAATTCAATCACCGGACTCTACCTTCGAGGCCTGAAGAAAATCGATGTGCCTAAGGAGCGCCGTGCGCCTAACGGCAAGTCGCTTACCATTCATGGCGCGCGCGCAAACAATTTGAAGGAGATTGACGTCTCGTTTCCGCTTGGTTTGCTGACGGTGATCACCGGGGTTTCGGGTTCTGGCAAATCAACACTAGTTGGCGACATTCTCTACCCAGCTCTGGCGCGTCACCTTTATGGTTCTCTGGCCGAGGCCGGACCGTACACCGCGATTGAAGGCCTCGACAATGTCGATAAAGTAATAGAGATCGATCAGTCGCCCATTGGCCGTACGCCACGTTCCAACCCGGCGACTTACACGGGATTGTTCACGCCGCTACGTGAACTTTACGCGATGCTGCCCGAGTCTCGTGAACGGGGCTACAAACCTGGACGCTTTTCTTTCAATGTCAAAGGCGGTCGCTGTGAAGCTTGCGAAGGCGATGGCATGAAACGCATCGAGATGAACTTCCTGCCCGATGTTTATGTTCTCTGCGACGTCTGCCGGGGCGCGCGCTACAACCGCGAAACGCTATCCGTCAAATTCAAAGGCAAATCGATTGCAGATTTGTTGGACACCACCGTCGATGAAGCGTTGCCGCTCCTGGAGAATATTCCTCAGATTCAGCAAAAGTTGCAGACATTGCTGGACGTAGGACTCGGCTACATCAAACTGGGCCAATCCGCAACCACATTGTCCGGCGGCGAAGCGCAGCGCATCAAGCTGGCGAAGGAACTCTCAAAACGGGCAACCGGCAGAACAGTCTATATTCTCGACGAACCAACCACTGGCCTCCATTTTGCTGATGTCCACAAACTACTCGACGTGTTGCAGCGACTCGTCTCCCTCGGCAACTCCGTGCTGGTGATTGAACACAATCTGGACGTGATCAAGAGCGCGGACCACATCATCGATCTCGGACCGGAGGGCGGCGAACATGGCGGTCGGGTGGTAGCCTACGGCACTCCCGAAGAAGTCGCGCGCTCGCGCAGATCTCACACGGGCCAGGCTCTGCGACCTTTGCTTAATGGCCAGCTTTCGCGGAACGGAAATGGCCGCCGCGAGCACAAGAAAATCGCGTGATCTAGTTTAAAATCTCCGGGCATGAAAAAAACCCTCCGAGTCTTCAAATCATTTACGGAAGCAGAAAACGCTGATAGAGAGTACTATCGCGCTCTTACTCCAGCGAAGAGAATTGAGATGCTGCTGATCCTAAGAGACCAGCACCGCCCTTACCCTAATGACATTACAGAAGGATTTAAGAGAGTTTATCGAGTCATTAAACGCTCTTGACGTACGCTTCCTGGTAGTCGGCGATCTCGATGGGTCAAGTGTCCCATTTATTTCAAAGGAAATGCTCAAGCGAAACAAGGCAGCCTGTGGCAGGCTCCAGGATCTGGCAGACTTGTAATACTTATAAGCCCCGGAACGGTGCCAACCTTGCCGTCAATACACGATAACGATCTAAAGCCTTTGAGTCTGGAGAACGTAAACACGTATCCTCTGGCCTCGCGCCCGAGCAAGATTTCGCTCGATGACTTTGCCAGTCCCATTG
>JAMQPH010000590.1 GCA_023717605.1 Pyrinomonadaceae bacterium | reverse complement strand
CTTACATTCGGGTCAACAAAGGCGTGCTCGTCATCGTGTTGTTCAATACGTTCAGCGACGACAGCGGCCGCTCAAACTACATCAATCGCGAGTTCTTTAGCCGTCCGGATTAAGCAAGACTGCAGCGAACCGGATCTAACTCGAACAGGACTGGAGATCAGGAAAATGGAGGAGGTTTTCCTTTGGCGGGGTTCGACCGAGCAGCGCCGGCTGCGTTCTCTGGTAGGAAAGACTGGCCGCTTTAGTTACTTCAATCGACAACTGGACTTTCCCGATTGGAGCGGCAAGTTGGTGCTGGATTTCGGAGGCAATGAAGGCAACCTCCTACTGGACCACAATTGCACAATCCGGCCCGAAGATTACTACTGCCTCGATGTCATCAATGAAGCGCTGGAGACCGGTCGGAGAAGATTTCCTCGGGCCCATTGGGTTCATTACAACCATTACAACTGTTCATTCAACCCGGAAGGAATCGAGGGATTGCCGCTTCCAGACTTGGGTGTCGAGTTTGACATGATCCTGGCGTATTCCGTTTTCACCCACACCACCCGCGAGGAGATGCACAATCTGGTTGAGCAGTTACGGGCCCGTCTGGCGCCAGGCGGTACGCTGGCTTTTACCTTCATCGATCCGCACTACAACTCCTGGCCCGAAACCTATCGCGGTAACAACCTGCGCTGGCGTTTGGAACGGTTTCATCAAACGAACCACAGCTTCAAGATCGATGACCTGTGGCAACAAAGCCGCGGCGCCCAGTGGTGCGCGCTGGTGAACGGGTCAGAATTGCATGTGAATGGCAACGGCAGCTGGTCCAACGAAGTCGAGACTTGCTTAAGTTATAACGTGTATTACTCAGTGGGATTTTTTCGGAAAGAATTTCCCTACGCGACGATCCGTCCTCCGGTCAACGGTGAAATGCAGCATTGTTGCCTGATTCGCACGCCTGGGAGCGCAGGCATCCTGCCTGCCAATCTCGAGGAGAGACACTTCTAACACCGGCAGGCAGGGATGCTTGCGCTCCCGGGCTCGTTACAAAGGAAGTCAACGTGAAACGCCCCCTGCTATCGGTGGTGATCCCAACCTGGAATCGGGCTCGACTGGTTTGCGAGGCAGTGGCGAGCGCGCTGGACCAACGGCCCGGGCAGGTGGAAGTCATCGTGGTCGACGACGGTTCGACCGACAACACCGCGGGTATGCTGGCGCGGCGTTTTGGCGCCCGGATCTGCGTGCTGCACCAGCCGCAGAGGAGCGGCATCGGCGCGGCGCGAAACACTGGTGCCCGCGCAGCGAACGGTGAGCTGGTGGCCTTCCTCGACTCTGACGATCTTTGGTTGCCGGGCAAGCTGGATGCAGAGTTGCGCGTCTTCGAACGTCTGCCTGATACAGAAGCGATTGTGTCCGACAGTCTGACCTTTTTCGAAGGGCAGCCGGAGCAGCGGACCAGATTCGCAAACAATGGACTGCTGGCGGCGACGGGAGCGCGAGTTAAATCTCTGAACGATTGTCCCTGGCTATGGGGGCACTGGCAAAACAC
>JAMQPH010000553.1 GCA_023717605.1 Pyrinomonadaceae bacterium | reverse complement strand
AACCAGTAGGTTATATGAACCTTATCCGGCTGTCAATATTTGCCAAAGGTTTTTTTCCCGCCATGAGGTTGTTACAGCCAATAACACCAAAGAAGTAGTGAAAGTTACTCCGATCGCTGGATTCGGTTAGCAGCCGCATAGAGTACCTTGCAAACATCGCGTGCGATGGAGCCCGCAAGGAGAGGCGAACTGCAAAGGTTATTCTCAACATTTCCGGGTAGCTGGCCGGGTATTGGCCTGTTGCTGCTACGCGCAATGGTTGGTTTCATTCTCATTGGGCGTGGTCTCGTCTTTCTCAACGACTGGTCGAACCCGAGAGCTGTGATGTTGGTAGCCGGTGCGCTGGCGGTTACGAGTGGTTTCTGCCTGCTAGGTGGGTTTCTAACTCCCCTGACAAGCGTCCTGGTGGCGCTGGGCGGCCTCGGCTTCGCTTTCTACTCGTTTGCGGTGCCTGCACTCTATCTGTTTGACAGCAAACTTCTAATCGTAAATGTGATTGTAATTTCCATAGCGATAGCCCTTCTTGGCCCGGGCGCTTACTCGCTGGATGCGCGCATGTTCGGACGTCGCGAGATTTCCATTCCACACGCTTCGCGCCAAACTAAATCATGAGCCGTGATTACCAAATCGAGTTAGGTGTCCGTGGCGCCCAAAGTGGTAGCAGAAAACCATTCGATTGCGTGATGCGCTCAATGCTTTGGATCCTGCATAGTCGGAACTCACAGGGAAAACGATAATGTCCAGTCCGGCCTGCTCCCATTTACTTGCGGTTACAAGTGTCAAGCGTCCGAAACGACGCGAGTGCGAAGAATGCGTGAAGATTGGCGCCGAGTGGGTCCACCTGCGGACCTGTCAGGAGTGTGACGCGACCCTGTGTTGCGACAGTTCACCGAACCGCCACGCCACTCGGCACGCGCAGGCAAGCGGACACCCTGTGATTGCATCGGCAGAGTCTGGTGAGCGCTGGCTTTACTGTTACCCCGACGACGCCTTTGCCGAGTATTAGTTGCCGGTGTTCGTAGATTCCAAGGGGAGTACAACCGGCGGCATTAATATCAACAAACACAAGGAAGGAGATTGTATGACCGATCAAAAGCCAAACCTAGAAACCACAATCACCACCAAGGACGGGACGCAGATCTACTATAAGGACTGGGGTAAGGGACAGCCTGTAGTTTTCAGCCATGGCTGGCCGCTGAGTGCGGATGCGTGGGAAGATCAGATGGTTTTTCTGGGTGCCCAGGGATACCGCTGCATCGCGCATGACCGCCGTGGCCATGGCCGTTCGAGCCAGCCCTGGGGTGGAAACGAAATGGACACATATGCCGACGACCTGGCCGCGCTCGTTGAAGCCCTCGATCTGAAGGATGCAATACACGTTGGTCACTCAACGGGCGGCGGCGAAGTGGCTCGCTATATCGGCCGTCACGGAACGGCACGTGTCGCCAAGGCTGTGCTGATTGGCGCGGTTCCTCCGCTGATGCTTAAAACCCCTACCAATCCGGGCGGCTTGCCTATCGAAGCGTTCGACGAAATCCGAGCCGCGGTTCTTACAGATCGCTCGCAGGCCTTCAAAGACCTCAGCGCCCCGTTCTACGGTGCCAACAGGCCTGGCGCAAAAGTTTCGCAGGGATTGCGCGATTCCTTTTGGCTGCAAGGTATGCAGGCAGGATTCAAAGGAGTTATCGATTGCATCAAGGCCTTCTCTGAAACAGACTTTACGGAAGATCTGAAGAGGTTCGACGTGCCAACGCTCATCCTTCATGGCGATGACGACCAAATCGTTCCGATTGGCGCCTCGGCACTGCTCTCTTCCAAGATTGTTAAGGGGTCGACGTTGAAGGTTTATCCGGGTGCGCCGCACGGTATGTGCTCGACTCTTAAGGACCAGGTCAATGCGGAACTACTCGCGTTCTTCAGGACTCAGCGATCGGCGTCGGCGTGACAGGTGAGGTTTCTCAGTAAGAGGTGCTAGATGAGAAAGCCGATCAAAATCCTCCTGCAGACTACGATCCCGCCGACCGAGGACGATTGGAATGTCAATCGATTCTCGTTACTGCGCGACCATCTCGTCTCGCTTAAGGATGAGAAAGGTGATCAACTTGTCGAGGTCGTAAAGCGCGACCGCGAAGAGAACGTTGCTGGAGATGATGAGGTCCTGAGTCAGCTAGACAGTTTGGACATTGATGAACTGTGGCTTTTCGCCGTTGATGCCGGCGACGGTCTTTCCACGAAAGACTGCGAGGGTATTACTCGGTTTCGTCAACGCGGCGGGGGCCTACTTGCAACGCGTGACCATCAGGACCTCGGCTCATCCATTTGTACCATCGGCGGTGTCGGGGCCGCACACTTTTTCCACTCTCAACACCAGGATCCGGATGAATCTCAACGCATACCGGACGATCAGGCAACAAGATCGATCTCATGGCCGAATTACCATTCCGGTCGTAACGGCGATTACCAGCGAGTCTCGGTGGTTGATCCGATTCACACAGTAATGACCAATCCTGCATCGCCTTCAGGTTTGATTGAATTCTTTCCAGCGCATCCGCACGAGGGTGGCGTCGGAGTGCCTCAATCAGAACAGCAGGCACGTGTGATTGCAACGGGTACAAGCCTGGCAACCAGACGATCCTTCAATCTGGTCGTCGCATTTGAAAGAAGCCAGGATGACCATGGAAACGATCTTGGAAGGGCCATAGCCGAATCAAGCTTTCATCACTTCGTAGACTACAACTGGGACATCGATAGTGGCTGTCCAAGTTCCCGCAAGGAACTTCCCGGGGATGGCATAAAGCGTCAGCCTTACAAACTGGAAGATGTTAAGACGTACGTTCGGAGCCTGGCGCTCTGGTTAGCGCCGGCTTAATCGGACGACATCAGCGACAGCCCCGATTCATTTTTCCTGGAGCATCAATCCACCAACTGGACAGTGGTCAAACTAGACGCCAGAGGACACAATGATGAACAGAATAAACTCAAAGACAGTTGTATTCGTCACCGGAGCGTTTGTCAGCCATACGGGTTGGGACGAATGGAGAAGTTATTTCGAGAGCAAAGGCTACAAAACCATGGCCCCGCCATGGCCCTACAAAGATGCTTCAGCGGCGGAGCTGCGGGCCAGACAACCCAATGACACTGATCTGGCCGCATTAACGTTGTCGGAAGTGATTGATAATTACGCAGCGGTTGTGAAGGGGCTTCCGGAGAAACCGATACTGATCGGGCATTCTCTGGGCGGTCTAATGACTCAGGTCCTGGTTAATCGAGATTTGGCTGCAGCGGGAGTGGCAATTCATTCGGTCCCGCCGCTGGGAGTATTCCCATATGAGTTTTCCTTTCTCAAAGCGGGATGGAAATCATTCGGGCTTCTTACTTCGCTAAAGAAAACGTATCTGATGTCCTTCAAGGATTGGCAGTATGCGTTCGTCAACGGCATGGCTTTGGAAGATCAACGAGCGGCATATGAAAGCTCTACCATACCGGAATCAAAAACGGTCGCCCGGGGCGGTTTGTCTAGCGCTGCCAAGGTGGATTTTGCGAAACCGCATGCACCCCTACTGTTTACGTCCGGAAGCACGGACCACATTACTCCGGCTCATCTCAATCTGCGTAACTTCAAGAAATACAAAAAGAACGGCTCAGTGTTGGACTACAAAGAGTTCGAGGGACGCAACCACTTCGTTGTGAACCTGCCCGCCTGGAAGGAAGATGCAGACTATATTTTGGACTGGATCGCAAAACATTCCACCGCGGAAAGAGTCCGGGCGAAAGTAAACTCAGAGTCCTTGCCAGCTCTGCGACAAGCTGCTGCTGGTCGTTGAGACGCGACAAACTAAACCAGTACGGGGTGAGTTTGGACATGGCTAACACAGAAATCGTTAGGCTCAAGACCACGGTTACCGATCGCGACCATGTTGCTGGTCCGCAAAGCGCGCCCGTAACCCTGGTCGAGTATGGCAACTTCGAGTGCATCCACTGCGGACGTTCCCATCCGGTGATCAAAGAAGTGCGAAAACTTCTGGGTGACAATTTGCGCTTCGTCTTCCGCCACTTTCCAACGGTACGGACCCATCCACATTCTCTGCGTGCTGCCGAAGCTGCGGAAGCGGCTGCAGCGCAAGGGAGATTCTGGGAGATGCACGATGAACTGTTCACGCACCAACAATCTTTGGAGGATCATCACCTTTTGAGCTACGCCAGTCGCATTGGTTTGGATGGCGAGAGATTCGCACGTGAGATGGCGGAGCATGTTTTTCTCAAACAGATCGAAACTGACTATGAACGCAGTATCTTTGACGAGCATGTGACGGGCACTCCTACCCTCTACATCAATGCCGTGCGCTACAACGGCGCTGCGGACGTCGGGAGTTTGCTTGCGGCAATTAAACTGGCAGACACCGAAGGACTGATCCGATTGCCTGATAGTGTCGGCGGAATACGGGGCTTGATCGGTCGTTTACGCCGGGGCTCCAATGGCTGACCAGAAAAGAGGGCTTCAATGAAAGTGGTTTTGCATGCGCTCTTCAGTGCCGCAGCGATTCTCAGTTTTGCGCTGATAACCAACACGACCGTTCAGGCGCAGAGCGGGATCCGTATCGAAAGTCGTTTCGCCGAGGTCAACGGAGTTAAGCTTCACTATCTGATCGCCGGCAAGGGCGAGCCGGTGATCCTTCTGCACGGCTACACCCAAACCAGTCTCATGTGGCGGCCGCTGATGGTCGAACTTGCGAAAACCCATACGGTGATCGCTCCCGACCTGCGCGGGTTCGGCGAGTCTTCAAAGCCAAATAGTGGATACGAAAAGAGGGCAATGGCCCAGGACATTCACGCCCTCGCGACGTCGCTGGGGTATCGGCGCGCGAGTATCGTTGGCCATGACATCGGATTGATGGTCGCTTATGCCTACGCTGCTCAGTATCCTGCCGAAGTCGATCGGATTGTCTTGATGGATGCTTTTCTTCCGGGCGTTGGTGAGTGGAAGAACGTCTGGCTACTGAGAGATTTGTGGCACTTTCACTTCTACGGGGAGACGCCACTCAAGCTGGTTGCGGGTCGAGAACGTATCTATTTCGAACACTTCTGGAATGATTTTGCTGCCGACCCAAAACATTCTCTCGCTGAAGCGGACCGCCGGTTCTATGCGGCGGCTTATGCTCAACCCGGCGGTATGCGAGCGGGCTTCGAAGTGTTCCGTGCCTTTGAGCAGGACGCCAAAGACTTCGCTCAATTGGCGCAGACCAAACTGGCGATGCCCATGCTGGTCCTCACAGGCGAGAAGGCGTCCGGAAACTTTTTGATTGAACAAGCGCGCCTGGTCGCGATGGATGTGCAAGGAGTCGCCATTAAAGGCTCAGGACACTGGCTGATGGAAGAAGCGCCAACTCAGGTCATTCCCCAGCTCGTTGCCTTCATCAACAAATCACACTAACGAATAGAAGTCACAACGGCGAAAGACAAATGGAAATCAGCTTGGCGTTTCTCATCGGTTTTTTTGCAGGACTGCGTTCGCTTACGGCGCCCGCAGCGACTGCTTGGGCCGTGCACCTGGGCTGGCTGAGACTTCAACGTCCACTCTCTCTCATCGGCTCAGTTCCGTCTGTCATTATCTTAACGTTGATCGCAGTCGCCGAGCTCGTTGTAGAGCTGCCCAGAACCCCCAAGCGAACAGCGGCTCTCGGACTTGTAGCGCGTATGGTGACAGGTGGATTAGCAGGCGCGTGTGTTGCTGTTGGAGCATCTCAAGCGGCGCTTCCTGGCGCTGCTCTTGGTGTCATTGGTGCTGTCGTGGGTGCTTTGGTTGGTTATCAGGTACGCTCCAGGGTTGTGAAAGGGCTGGGAATTCGAGATCTCTACGTTGCCTTAGTTGAAGATCTGGTGGGAATCGTCGGCTGTCTGCTGATCGTATCGCGGTCATAGACTTTTGGAGCCCGAACGCTTCCGCTCATTGTTTGATCTCCTCTGGTTGGTTGATCTAATTGAGAAACTTATTAGGTGTTGAAGTTGATCGAGGTTCCATCAGGAAGTAGCTCGATGTCAGGTTGATTCGCACTTGGTTTGCGTCGCTTCACCCATGCGCGGAATCGTCGCCAAACTAGTGCCAGGCCGGTCCACACCAGTAGGGTGCCTCCCAACGAAGCAAGGCCGGCTACAGTCTGTCCCGGTACTCCGCCAGCCTCACCAGTATGGAGAAAGCGCATCCAAGTGCGTGCTTTTCTACCGGGACTGGAAGCGGCAAAAGGCTCCCATTTCACAACTTCCGCCGAAGCCGGGTGCAGTGTTAACTGCGAACTCGCCGCCTCCAGCCAGGCTTTCCCTTCTCGGATGGAGAAGACAACCGGCGCGTTCGGCTGCATAGGTAACCTCAAGGTGATCGATTGCCAGCCGGTAGCCTGTTGCTCAGCGCGAGTCCACAGTTGATCCAGGTTTTCAGCAATCCCAACCGACTGCTGTTCTGGGCGGCTCGTTTCACGCGACGCTTTCTTCGGATCTCCGCCAGTCTGAATCGCAGCAGGCCGCTGTTTTTCGGTGCCTTCGTTACCTGCAGCTACCGGCCCCCGGACTGCCTGTCCTTGTTGCGCCGGAGGCTGACTGCCCATCACTCTATAGAGAAGATTGTTGGCCCACTGATATGACAGGACCATCCCACTTGCAGTGATGATGATCAGCAGCGACGATGACCAGAAGCCCGCGGTGTTATGCCAATTGAAATTGCGTGCCCGGTCTTTCAGTTCGCGTTGGAAAAAGATCACCGGCCTGACCTTCTTCCAGGTCCATTTCTTCGGCCACCAGAGGTAAACGCCCGTGATGGCGAGAATCAGAAACGCCGTATTGCACGCGCCCGTAATGGCACGTCCGACGGCCCGATTCTCCCCGCCGACGCCGAGCCAGCGATGCCAATCCTCGTTGAAACGAAAGAAGGCTCGAGTTCGTCGCGCGCCTTGACCAAGAATGTCACCGGTGTAGGGGTTCACAAAGAGCACGCCGTTTCGACCCAAAGTGACCGTTGCCGCAGCAGTTGGATCAGACTGCAGCGTAATCCCTGTCGGCCTGGCATCCGGTCTGGATTTGCTCACCTTAGACAACAGGGTTCCGACGCCGAGCCGCCGGGCATCTTTCGGTGGGTGCGCTACGGTCAGCATCTCGCGCTCAGCAAACCGAATCACCTGGCGCTCAAGCGCGAGCACTACTCCGGTGACCGACATGATAAGAATAACGATGCCGGCGGTGACGCCCGCCGCTACATGGCACCAGAATATGATTCTGCGAAGTTTCTTCATACCATCAGGTCTTTCATTGGGTCTAGGCATCTGCCCAGCGGCGCAAGAGATTGTGATACACAGCCGTGAGCTGGACCTCGGCTGGATGATTTGGTGTGTCTTCGTTAAGCCGTTGGATGGCGGTGTCGAGATCGAATAACAGAGTGCGTTGGCCGTCATCGCGCACCATACTCTGAATCCAGAAAAACGACGCCAAGCGCGATCCGCGGGTCACCGGTCGAACATGATGCAGACTACCCGCGGGATAGAGAATCAGATGACCCGCGGGCAATTTCACTTGATGCACGCCGAAGGTGTCCTCCACAACCAACTCACCCCCATCGTATTCAGCGGGCGGATTCAGAAAGAGGGTGGCCGACAGATCCGTGCGAACCCGATGCGGAGTTCCGGTTACCTGGCGGATCGCATTATCGACGTGATTGCCGAACGATTGACCACCTTCGTATCGGTTGAAAAGTGGCGGGAAGACTTTCAATGGGAGCGCCGCGGACATGAACAAGGGACAACGTTCAAGAGCGGCTAAAATGGAATCGCTCAACTGTCTCGCAACCGGTTGATTCTCCGGTAGCTGCATGTTGTTTTTGGCCAGCGCCGATTGCCGCCCTGCTGTAACTCGCCCGTCAACCCACTGGGCCTGTTCGAGGATCTGCTGGCAGTGCCCCAGCTCCTCCTCAGTTAGCACATTAGGAATTTGTAAAAGCATCAGCGTCCGAATTCCGGCATCATCAACACCAGGCCACAGGTTCCTCTCAATTCGTCGAAACCCTCAGAACTTAAAGGCCAGACTTACCGTTGCCGAACGCCCAGGTCCCGGAATAAGGTGCCCACCTCCCAGACGATCGAAGTAATACTCGTCCGTCAGGTTGTAGATGTTGAGCCTTAGATCGACATTATTCGTAAGCGGATAGGACGCCATTAGGTCGGCCGTCCAATAGCCTTCGACAAAGCGCGTGTTAGTCGTGTTGCCATAGCGTTGTCCGATGAAACGCAACCCACCACCAAGATTGAGCCGTTGCGGAAGCTGGTAGGTAGTCCATAGGTTGAACGAGTTTCGCGGCGTGTTGACAAGCTCCTTACCGATTTCAGCCGGGGTGTTTGATTCGACGGTTTCGCTGTCAAGGAAGGTGTAGGCCGAGAATATCTGCCACGAGCGAGTGAAACTACCGACGGCACTAAGTTCTACTCCGCTGACCCGCTGTCTACCTTGAAGCACCTGTATTGGATCGCCAGGCAAGAGGCCCGGCGTACGCGCGTTGGTTTTCTCCACACGGAACCCGGCCCCGGTCAACAACAGTCGCCCGCCTAAGAAGTCCCACTTGCTCCCTGCCTCAAACGTGTAAGTCTTTTCGGGATCAATAACAGTGTTGGCGGTCCCGTACGATAGTCCCTCCAACGATGGGTTCAGAGCTGTGCCATAAGACGCATAGAGGCTTCCCTGCGGTTTCGGTTTGAACACGACACCGCCGCGGAAACTAAGCATCTTGTCTACCCGAGCAACGGGGACTGCAGTCGTAGTGATTCCAGCAGCATCGAAACGATCCCAGCGAAGGCCACCATTCAATTCCCACATGTTGCCCAACTTTGCTGTGTCGAAAACGTAGAGTCCCTGTGAGTTTGCGGTGATGTCCCCAACGATAGGGCTGGTGGTAATTACACCGGTATACACATCATTCGGGTTCGGATTGAGCAGAGTAGTTTGTGAATTTGGTGCTGTGCGAGTGCCGCGAATGTTGCCTTCGCGTGACAATGCAACACCCATGACCATGTCATGTTGGACGCTACCGGTGGAGAAATCCGCTTGAAAATCAGACTGGTTGTCCCAAACCGTATCTTCCGTTAGCCATGAGCGCAGTTCGCGATTGATGACCGTGGAGTTGTTACTGGCGAATCGCGGTGGCGTGGCAAATGAATCGCGCGTTGAGCGGCCATAGCGAAATTGGTTGCGCAAAGAAAGGTTGTCGTTGAAGTCGTGCTCGAACCTGACAGTCGCCAGATCGGAACGCATATTCTCAAAGTCACGGCTCTTGAAGCCGTAGAACGTTTCGCGTGGCACCGGTGCCGGCCGATCGCGGAAATCCACAAGGACGTTGTTAGTCGCCGGAACCCAGGGAATACCGTAGTCGGAAATGTTGGTTTGTTGCAGATGAAAGTAACTCAGGGTCAGTCTGGTTGGCCGACCCAGTCCAAACATCAGCGATGGCGCGACGCCCCAGCGTTCGTTCTCAACCACATCACGCCCGGCCACGCCGGCATCGTGCGCTAATAGGTTGAGACGAAAAGCGCTGTGGTCGCCCAAACCTAATCGAGCGAGTGGAAAGTTTAGATCCGCGGTAGCACGCTTGGTTCGATCTGTGCCCAGATCCACTGTGAAGCCGTACGCAGGTCTGATATTCGGGATCTTGCTCACGAGATTAACCGAGCCTCCGGCTGAACCGCGACCTGTGTACGCAGAGTCCGGGCCCTTTACCACTTCTACTTGTTCCAGGTTGAAAGGATCGCGGGACTGTGGGCCGAGATCCCTCACGCCGTCAACGAACACGTCATTGCGCGCACTGAAACCGCGGATGGTCAGATTGTCACCTGCGGGAGCCCCGCCTTCACCCGCAGTTACTGTAAGCCCCGGAACATTACGCAGCACGTCACGCAACGTTGTCGCACCTTGCTGTTCGATTATTTCCTTTGGTATGACGGTGATTGTTTGGGGAGTATCGAGTAAAGGCTCCGTATACTTTGGCGAGCTCACTTGCGAGGCCCCACCGCCTTCGACCACTACTGTTTCTGACTGGGCCTGAATTTCGAGTTTTACTAGTTCTGGGGAAGGGAAGCTGTAGCTGACGCCGGTCCCGGTGAGAAGCTGTTTAAGGGCCTGTTCATTGCTGTAGATCCCTGACACGCCCGGTGAAGCCAGATCGAGCAGTTTCGCATTCTCCACTTCAACTCTAAGTTCGCTGACCTTTTCGAAGGCAATGAGAACATCACCCAAAGTTCCTGGCGGTATATCGAAGCGTCGGGTCTGCTGAGCTTGACCCTGCAAAAACTCTGAACGGATGCTGGGGTCGGTATCTCGTACGTAGCGAAGCGTAACCGCCCGGCTGCTACCGGCGGAATACGCCACAACCATACCCATCGCGCTCACAGCGATCACCCAGTGCTTTGGTCCATGCCGCCGCGTCTTGCGTCTCTTCTTCGCATTGTTCTTTCTTGCTTCCGATCTCATTATGTCCCGTCTCTTCCTGCGAAAGCATTCAAGCGTTCGGCGCTATTCACAAAACAACTCGGTCGAGCGTCCTACTGACTCTTATTCAGGTTGCGAGAGTGCAAATCGGCAACCGGCGCGGCCTTGCTGAGAATGCTGACCTTCCTAAGTAACCGTCCGTAGCAAGATGAAGCCACTCCAGACGGATCAGAAGCAGGGCAATTCAGGGGACTTGTCAACGTCAGATTGTCACAGGAGTAAACTGGGAAGGTGTGCTAGGATGTGCCTTGCACACCGCCCGTGTTATCTGTCGCAAGCTAACCGAATTGGTCGTGCCCAAAGCCCTCGGCGCTGACACGTCGAGGGCTTTTCGTCTTAAGAAATTCGGCTGAAATTGAAAGTCGTTTTCAAGACAAGCAGAACTATAACTTGCCAGGTTCCTGGTTGTCAAACGCTTTTTGATTGTTCACACCTTTGGGTCTTCTCTTGTGGATGTGAGGTGCGTGATTGAGTTCGCGACCGGCCTTCAATGTCAGTCGTGGTCAGTCGTGCGCTCTTCCGTTGGCTACGCTATTCCAGCGGTAATTACTCATGGCATACAGCGCAACGAATGCTGTGATTAGAAAACCCAGCAACAGGCGAAGGCCACCGACCTTCCATCGCCTCCAACTCCGTTTTCCATCGACGGATTGCGCAGATTCAGTTTGGCTCAACATTCGTGCGTTGAGGCTGACCTTTGAGTTTTCCAGCACCGCTCTTAGACTATCTACAGCTCTTTCTTCGACAACCCCACGTTTTATCTTGCCGAACATGCCTTGGAGTCCGTCAGCCCGCGAGCGATTCTCATAGAGTAGAAAAGATCCTGGACCGGCACCCGGAATATTGACGAATGCCGTCAGCCCGAGTGAAGAGTCAAAGTAGTGGTTAGCATAAATCTGCTTGGACGCAATTAGGATTTGCGGTCCAGTTTCCTTGTCAAGTTTGTAGATCGTGATGTGGTTGATGGCAATGACGGGTTTTAGACCAAACTTCATTTTTGACCAAACAATCGCATTCTCGACATTGGCTAAGTTCGGCCTTGAAGCAGATTTGACGAAATGCGAAAACTCGTCGAGAACATCATAAATGTAACTTGAGCTCACTCTCAGAGCACGTTGTTCCTCGGCAAGTCGAACTGTTTTTGCCTTATCATGGTATTCAATGAGCGCCACTTCTCCTCGCGTCAGGTAGTCACGCACATAGTCCAACAGCATTACTTTTAGAAGGTGAGCTGCCTGACTGCGATAGTCCGGCGCTTCCCAATCGACCTCTTTATGAAAACGTTCGATCATCATGGCCGACAGCTTCAGCTGGCAATCTCCGACAACGCACTTTTTCAGGTCTTCGATGTCATGATTTTCAAAAGAGAGGTCTTTCAAATCATCAAGTGTTGGTTGGCTGCCGAAGCTACCGATTTCAAGAATAGCGGGGTTGCTCTTGCGGGACATGTTCTCACGGAAGGACTGGAGAAATAGTTCAGCCGGGACTTGCAGGCTGACTAGCCCAGAAACCGCCACTTCTCGCTTATCCTGCGCAGGCAAGAGTTTTACAACCGTCTGGCCCTGTTGCAGTGCGGTGAAATCAGTCTGATCGAAGTTTACCTTTTCGCGAAGAACTTCGTGAAACTCGGCTACTGAGATTTGAGCTAAGGCGGCGTTGGTACAGAGCCATATTATTGCGCAAAACGTAACGAGCACCGGAAGTTTGCTGATGGGCATGTTAACGTCCTCGCTAGGCGTTTGGAAGCCTGGCATCACGTGGACATAGGTGACATTTTATTTCTTCTTCGATGAAGATTTCTTGCGTGGCACTTTAGCGCCAGCTTTGCGAGCTTCCGACAGTCCAATCGCAATAGCCTGTTTCTTACTGGTTACCTTCTTCCCGGATCGGCCACTCTTCAGCGTTCCCTCTTTCCGTTAGTGCATCGCTTTCTCGACTTTTTTAGAGGCCTTTTCGCCGTACTTCGCCATGCCTTCTACCTCCGTTGATTCGTCCATCGCCTTAAGCACTATTAATCCCTCCGATGCAACTAAAAGTCCAATCATTTCTCCTCTTGAGATAAAGGTCAGTTTTGGTTGTCCGTCGCAAACGAAGTGCCAATTGGGCAAGCCGTTACCGACAAGACGTTTGCAAAATGGACCAGGCGACGCGAATGGCAAAGGAGGGTTGACCGCCGGTATACATCTTGCCTATTTACAGCCATGAAACGAGCCTTCAATTAGGCAAGGAGGAGAGGGCGGCTAAATTGAGGCAGCTGCTGTGCGATCTTCTGGCCAGTGGGGCGATTCAACTGAGCCGGGATCTTGGTGTGTGTTACTGGTACGGACATGAATACCGATGTTCCGATTTCATTCGAGTACGACCAGGGCGCCAGGTCAGTAACGATATGAATTCGGATATTAAAATGAGACATACCAGTCATTCAGCCACCGCAGGCGGTGAGACGGTGCAGCGATTTGGTGTCTTTTGAAAGTTTGATTTTGGAATTCCTGGAGGTGAAGAGCGATGCGAGTGAAAGAGGTTATGACTGCAGATCCGGCATGTTGTATTTCGGAAACGGCCTTACAAGAGGTCGCACAGATGATGGTAGATCACGACTGTGGCGAGATACCCGTCGTCGAGAGCAGTAAAACAAAACTGCCGATTGGTGTCATCACTGATCGCGATATCGTCTGTCGGACGGTTGCGCGAGGATTTAATCCGCTCGACCTAACCGTCGGCGATTGTATGAGCAGACCTTGCGTGACAGTGACGCCAGACATGTCGATCGAGGAGTGCAGCAGGATCATGGAGGAGAATAAGATTCGCCGCGTGCCGGTGGTGGATGCCGGCGGTTCCTGCTGTGGCATTGTCGCACTGGCGGATATCGCCCTATATGCCAAGAGAAGCGTTGCGGCCGAAGTCGTCAAGGAATTATCGGAGCCGACTGCGGCAGCAGCTGCGATCGGGAAGCGTTTTTGATTTATCACCTGAGGGGCTTCTGGCCCGATTGTAATCGACAACAGCAGCTCGCTCACGAAGTTATTGTTCAAGTTAGGAGGTTTGATCGACATGGCACAGACGGAGAAGCAATCAAAACGGCAGGGGAAGAAGGGCAAAGGGCAGACTCAAGATGGTCGCAAGTCACGGTCGGGACTAGCTAAGACCGGCCGCGAGTCTGAGACCGGAATTGCTCGGCGCGATTGGGTCTCGCCCATAAGCGCTATTAATCCGTTTTCATTCATGCGCCGGTTCAGTGAAGACATGGACCGCTTGTTTGGAGACTTTGGCCTTGGTCGTGGTCTCGCCTCAGGATTCGCCGGCGAATTTGGCAGGCTTGCGGATCTGGAGGGTTCGATGTGGTCGCCACAAGTCGAAGCTTTTGAACGGGACGGCAAGCTGATCATACGCGCCGATCTACCGGGTCTTACTAAAGACGACATCAACGTGGACATCACCGATGACGCCATCAAGATCCGCGGGGAGCGACGACAGGAAACGGAAGAAAACGAAGAAGGCTATTACCGGTCGGAAAGAAGCTATGGCAGCTTTTATCGCCAGATTCCGTTACCCAGCGGCGTAAACGGCGAGGAAGCCAACGCAACTTTTCGCAACGGCGTACTTGAAATAACTATGCCCGCACCCGCGCGACAACCCAACAGCCGGCGTATCGAAATCGGCGAAGGGTCTACCACGGAACAACAACCGCAGACCAGGAGCAAAGCAGCGGGTAGATAGGTGCCGCGGCTGGGACAGAGCAGTCCAACAGGTAATAGAGGGTAAACATGACTACTCGCGCGCAGTTGAGTGAATCAGCAGAACATGAGGGTGGTCACACAGACTTGATGCGGGCGGCAGTCGGAGGACAAACCGAGACGGTCAAAAGACTACTCGAGGGCGGAGCGGAGGTGAATGAACGAGACGATGAGGGACGGACAGCTCTCATGTTTGCGGTGACCAATTTACATACCGACTCCGCTAAGGCATTGCTGGAGCACGGGGCCGACGTGAATCTGACTGCTAATGATGGTTCCACAGCGTTGATGCTGGCGGCATCGTCCGGTGACCGCGATATTGTTCGAGATTTGTTAAGCAGGCGGGCTGACCTATCGGCGAAATTCACTCAGACCGGAAAGTCAGCCTTGATGCTTGCAAAAGAAAAGGGCTATGCCGATATCGTGCGATTACTTGAGGCAGCCGGAGCTAAAGAATAACTGCTAAAGCTATCGAAAGGATGTAGTATGCCTGAGAGAGAGACAATGGAACGCGCAGAGAATGACAAGCGCGAAGGGAAAGCAGCGAGCACGCAGGCCGGAGAGTTTGTGCGCGAGGAAATTGAGCACGTTCGCGAGGGCAAGCATGGTGCCCGCTCAACCAAGCAGGCGATCGCGATCGGACTATCCAAAGCGCGTCGGGCGGGAGTTAAACTTCCTGCTCCGAAGCAAGCATCAAAGGAAACTCGAGAGCAAGCAGCCCGCGATGCTCGCAAAGGAAAGAGCGCCAACAAAGGTAAGAAGTCAGCTAAGCGTTCTCGCGCAACCCTGGCTGCGCTCAAGCGTGAAGGGCGCAGTGCTGCATCCAAGAAGGCGCTATCTCGCCAGGCTCGTAGCGCGGCAGCCAAGCGTTCGGTGGCTTCGCGCTCGCGTTCGGCCAGGAAGGCGGCTGCGACACGCAGGAGTTTGACCACATAACAAAACAGAGGCATAGCTAAGGTGAATACAGCCGGCCGCATCCTATTGATGCTGACGCTAACACTCTCGCTTCTGTCGCCAACTGGGTTAGTCGTCAAGATTCGTGCGATAAATCCAGATCGTGTTGCCGAGACTCGCTATAAACTGGATGCAAGCAAAAGTACTTTCATGGTTCGAGCTTTCTCCGGAGGCTTACTCTGGTTCAAAGGCCACGACCACTTCATTGCTGTTCGCGACTTCAACGGAGAAATCAGACTGACGCCGCAATCTATATTGCCAGCCTCACTTCAGATGACCATCAAAAGTGACTCACTGGTTGAGACCCGCGATGTTTTTACTGAGCAACAGAAACTGATCATCAACAAAGAGTTGCGGGAGATCGTTCTCGAAACCGCGCAATACCCTGAGATCACCTTCAAAAGCACCAGCGTTACCGGCCAATTAACTGGCTCCGGACAGTTCGAAGGGAAAATAGAGGGCGATTTGACTATGCACGGTGTCACTCGTCGCATTGTTATTCCCGCTCAAGTTACACTGGGAGCGAATGATCTAAGAGCCAAGGGGGATTTCACGATTGATCGCAGCGACTTCAAGGTAAAAGCTACGTCTGCTGTTCATGGCCTGGTTCGCGTCAGAGACAAGCTAAAGTTCACATTCGACATTCTGGCTCAGAGCTACTGAAGATTCTGAGTAAAGCTCTAGTATTTGCTGCGATGTTGTGCTAACCCAATTCATATCAGGAATCGCTTACACTTATGAAACGTCCCGCGATTGTAGTGGTCAGCGGGTTTAGCTCTGAGGTGGGAAAGACCACGCTCATGTGCGATCTCTTGCGCGCCTTTCCGGAATGGGAGGCAATCAAGGTGACGCGAGGACACTACCGATCATGTGGGAAGGATCCCAAAGCCTGTTGTGTCAGCGATCTACTGGGTGACGAGCCTGTGATTCGTTCAGGCCGTGATCAGAATTACACGCTGGGTAAAGATACCGGCCGCTATTGGGACTCGGGCGCTGCCAATGTTCATTGGGTGATCGTAACCGATGCGCAGGTCGAACAGGGAATCAACCAGGCTTTGAAGCGCGTTACTGCCCCAGGAGTCTTTATTGAAGGTAACAGCATTCTGGATTTCATTCAGGCTGACTTCGTATTGATGGTTTCCAGGGCGAGTGGCGGGACGATGAAAGGTTCTGCGCGTGAAGCGCTTGTGCATTCTTCCGCAATTTATCTTTCCAATCTTACAGAGGAAGGCACCGATGAACGGGACAAGTTTGCCCTCTGGCGGAAAGCGTCGGGCATGGACAAGTTAATAGGCTCCCTCCCTATTTACACTCGAGAGAATCTCCCGGAGATTGTCGCGCAAGTAAAAGAAGTAGATCCGAATTCCCAGACTAATCGTCAGCTCGGGAAGTAGGCGTCAAAGACTGATCTCAGAATAGTGGAAGTTGTCTGAGTCCTCAATCGGTCACCTCAAGCAGACTCGCCGCTGCGCCTCAGGACCTGACTGCGCTGCCAAGATTAAGTGATAAACTGCGCCGCAGGAAGATCTCTCTTACCAACTACTATCGTGAGGGACCTGGTGTATGTGTACCGACGTGCCTTCCAGAAGAAGCCTGTTCGTTCTTCGGGTTGCCTGGTGCATGGCGCTGCTATTGGTCGGGTTCCAACGCACGGTTGCTGAACGTCTGCCGCTTAAGCCCTACACAACAGCCGACGGGCTGGCCCATAACGAAGTCAACAAAATTGTACGCGACTCACGCGGCTTCCTCTGGTTCTGTACCTCCGAAGGATTGTCGAGGTTCGACGGGTACAGCTTTACCAACTACGGCGTTGAGCAGGGACTGCCGCACCGCACCGTCAACGCCTTTCTTGAAACGCGCAGTGGAGATATCTGGGTAGCGACAAACGCCGGCCTCGTCCGTTTTGATCCAAAGGGGGCGCCCACAACCGTCTCGTTTATGCGAACGAGGCGACGGAGCAAGGAGCGCCGCCGATGTCCACGGTCATCGTCCCCGAAGACGCGGACCGGAATGCCAGACTCTTCACAGTGCTGCTCGAAGGCCGTGACCGCACAATCTGGTGCGGGACGATGAAGCACCTTTATCGCCTGGAACGGCACGGCGAGCGCTTCGAACTTCTACCGCTTGACATCGGGTCAGGCGAGCATTCGAAGCGGGTTGCGGTTTTGGACCTGCTCGAAGACCGCCAAGGTTCCTTATGGCTGGCATCGTTTAGTGGCGTTTTCCGACGTGGGCCAGACGGCGCCACTCAGCAATTCACCAAAAGCGAGGGGCTGCCGGACAACAACATCCATGACCTGCTCGAAGATCACCAGGGGCGAGTCTGGGCAGCAACAAGACTCGGCGGTTTCTTCCGCTTCGCAGCGCACGAGGGATATGGGCCGCTGGTCGTCGCCGAAGTCTTCAACCAGCAGAACGGATTGCAGACCGACTGGATCTTCCAGCTCTTTGAGACATCAGACCGCAGGTTCTGGGTTGCGACTAACAAAGGACTCGTCGAGTTTTTCCCCGATGGCGACGAACAAGGCCGCCGGTTTCATACGTACACGCGCCGGAATGGCCTGAGCTTTCAGGAGATTACCGCCCTTAACGAAGACACGGGCGGAAACCTCTGGCTGGGTACGATCGCTGCCGGAGCGATGAAGCTGGCGCGCAACGGGCTTCATCACTTACAGCGAGCAGGATGGTATGTTGGCGTTCAACTCGATTTTCGAGGACGCAGCGGGTGGCGTTTGCTTCAGAGGTTCCATTCTCGGAGATCAACGGGAAAGCGCCTTCGACGGCAAGAGCCTGAACCTGCTGCACCCGAGTTCGGATGCCTTCTTTCCGCGCTTTGGTCGTTTCGACGGCCAGCGCTTCGAATGGTTCAAGCCAGATGTCTCCTATGACTTCGGTTGGGTGGCAGAGCAAATCGTGGCGCGGACTACTGACAATGAATGGTGGGTCGGCAGCGGCGCGGGGCTTTACCGCTTCCCTTCGTCAGATAATTTCGCGCAAATCAAGACAGCGCGACCGCTCGCTGTTTACACGATGAAGGACGGATTGGCAGCCCAGCAAGTGTGGCGCGTTTTCGCTGACTCCGGTGGCAATATCTGGGTCTCGGCGTTTGGTCTCGCTCGCTGGGACCGCGCCAGTCAAACTCTTACCAACCTGGCGAAAGCGCCGAATCTACCTTCAGTCGAGGGTGAGTTCGCGCGCTCATTCGGTGAAGATCGCGCCGGTAACGTTTGGGTAGGTTTCAACACTGGTGCAGCCCGCTACCACGATGGGAGATTTACTTTCTTCACCGCGAGCGACGGGTTACCGCCGGGCAGCATAATGAATATCTATTCTGATCACGCGGGCCGGCTCTGGCTCGCCTCGGCGCGAAGCGGAGTAATTCGCCTGGACGATCCCGCGGCCGAGCGACCGGTATTCAATAGTTACACGACCACGGAAGGGCTCTCCAGCAACAACACGGACGCGATAACCGAGGATTTGCACGGACGCATTTATGTTGCGGCGGGGCGCGGGCTTGATCAACTCGACCCGGAGACGGGCCACTTCAAACACTTCACTATCGCCGATGGCTTAGCGCCCGGTACCATCCTCGCAGCATTCAGGGACAGCAAGGGAACTCTGTGGTTTGGCACGCAGCGCGGCCTGTCGCGTTTTATCCCGGTGAATGAAGAAGCTTCACCGGCGCCACCCGTTCTGATTACCGGTTTGCGCGTGGCGAACATGCCCAGAAATGTCTCAGCGCTTGGTGAAACAGAAATGAGTTTGCCCGAGATCGAACCGGACCGAAACCAACTGCAGATAGACTTTGTCGCGCTGAGTTTTGTGCCGGGTGAAGTCTTGCGCTACCAGTACAAACTGGAAGGCTCCGAAGCGGAGTGGAGTGTGCCCACGGAGCAGCGCAGTCTGAATCTCGCGAGCCTTGCTCCAGGCAAGTATCGGTTTCTAGTGCGTGCTATTAACTCGCGCGGGATGGCCAGTGCAAGTCCGTCAATGATCCGGTTTGTTGTCTTAAGGCCCTTCTGGCAACGTTGGTGGTTCCTGCTATTGTTGACCTTGGCTATCGCGGCGATTGCTTACACGATTTATCGTCTGCGCCTGGCTCGGATTGTTGAATTGGCAAATGTCCGGACCAGAATTGCTACCGACTTGCATGATGATATCGGAGCAAACCTAACGAAGATTTCCATACTCAGTGAAGTAGCACGGCAACAGCAGACAAACGGCAATGGAGAAAAGGATGGTCCGCTGGTTTCCATCGCCCGGATATCGCGCGAGTCAGTCGCAGCCATGAGCGATATTGTCTGGGCGATCAACCCTCAGCGCGACAATCTCCCTGACGTGATCCGTCGCATGCGTTTGCATGCCGAAGAAACGTGCTTACCCAACGAGATTCAATTGGACTTTCAAGCGCCGGAAGATGGGAAGTTAAAACTCGGGATCGAAATTAGGCGTTGTCTCTACCTGATCTTCAAAGAAGGCATCAACAATGCAGCGCGTCACTCGGGTTGTTGGAAGATAGAAGTGGTCCTATCCATCGACCGAGATTCGTTACAGCTGGATATTCGAGACAACGGTTTGGGATTTAACCCTGGCGCCGAAAGTGAAGGGAACGGAGTTGTTAGTATGCGCCGTCGGGCCGCCGCGGTTGGTGGCACCTTAGAAATTAGATCGAGCTCCGGGAACGGAACAAGTGTTCACGTGCGGCTACCCAATTCAAAACCGCACCTGTATTTGCCGAAACGGAAGTAGCGAGACGAGTCAAGCCACTCAATCGAATCAGCTCAAAAAATCTACAGGTTGGAAGGTGAATTTGCAGGTTGGGAAGGTGGACCCTGTCCCCGCTCAAGATGGAAAGGACGCAACGGTAAGCCAATCACTCAACGCTGGCTGCCTCTTAGCTCAGGAAGCTGGAAGCGTGATCTGTTTGAGGCTGACGATGTTGAGCTGTTACTTGCAATTGAGTGGCATTCGATCTTGAGCGGGGACAGGGTCCACCTTCCCGACCTGCAAATTCTTTGAGCTTGAGTCGCCACTTCAATGTTGAGCCAAGGTATGCACAACCTGACACACAGAGGCTTCACTCCCTTGAACATCATTAAGTCTTAACCTACTCGAACAGGTAGGTGACATAACGACTGGGACGGAGTAAGGTCGACAACAATCAAGGGTATCAATTTGTGTCCGACACTCATCCCCAAGCAATGAAGTCAGGTGTGACCAGTATCGATGTTGCAATCGTAGAAGACTTGCGCGAAGTGCGCGAGGGTCTTTCATCGCTCATAAACGGTACGCACGGGTTTAGCTGTG
>JAMQPH010000538.1 GCA_023717605.1 Pyrinomonadaceae bacterium | reverse complement strand
ACATTGCGACCGCCTGGGCGCTAGCGCTCGACGCAAGGGAAACGCTCACCACAGAACCATTTACGGTTGCCAATGGATCCGTCACACAACACAGCCGGAGCCAGTCAAAACGAGCAGGAGCAACTCAACGCACAGAACCATTTGCCAAATGGATCCCCTGCTCTCAACACTAGCAAGTAGCCAAGTATTCCCGGTTGAGCGGCAGGATCCGCTGGCCACAGCGGTTCTATCAGATGAGTCGCTGACTGCTCGTGTTGAGCGGCTCCGGCTGGTGTTGACCGGTGGATCCATTGGCTACCCGCAAACGGTTCTGTGCGTTGAGTTGCAAGGGCTCGTGTTGAGAGTACTCATCGCTTGACAGTGAAAGCCACGCCGCATAATCTGAGTACTCTTTTTTCCAGCACGTCCAGCATGAGTTCATTCGATCTCCCGCGATGACGTGTGCCTCGAGTCGATGGCAGAGGCAATCATGGAGGCGCCCGCTAACAATCATGATGGAGGTCACTCGAAAATGGCAGTCAAGGTTGGCATCAACGGATTTGGTCGTATCGGACGAAACATCTTTCGTACGTCTTTAGGTGACCCCGATATCGATTTTGTTGCGGTTAATGATCTTACGGACACAAAAACGCTAGCTCACTTGCTGAAGTACGACTCCGTGCTTGGTAACCTCGATCACGATATTTCTTCCACCGAAAACGGCATCAAGGTCGACGGTGAAGAGTTTCGCGTGTTTTCGCAGAGAGATCCGGCGGCCATCGATTGGGAATCGGTTGGCGCCGAGATCGTAGTCGAATCCACTGGGATATTCACCAAGGCGGAAGATGCGAAGAAGCACCTGCGCGGTACTGTTAAGAAGGTGATCATAACTGCGCCCGCCAAAAATGAAGACATCACAATTGTGCTGGGTGTGAATGAAGATAAGTATAGCCCTACGGATCACCACATAATTTCGAATGCTTCGTGCACCACCAACTGCCTGGCTCCAGTTGCTAAGGTAATCAATGAAAAGTTTGGTATCCGGTCAGCGCAGATGACGACGATCCATTCCTACACAAACGATCAACAACTGCTCGACTTGCCGCATAAGGATCTGCGTCGCTCTCGCGCCGCCGGGCTCTCCATGATTCCGACTTCGACCGGAGCCGCGAAAGCCGTTGCGCTGGTGCTGCCTGAGCTGAAGGGAAAGTTTGACGGCATCTCCGTGCGAGTCCCCACACCTAACGTTTCCCTGGTCGATGCGGTGATTGAGGTGGAAAAGGAAACGACTGCGGAAGAGGTTAACCGCGCTTTGAAGGATGCTGCGAATGAAGAGCTTGCCGGCATCCTGGCGTTTTGCGAGGAGCCGCTCGTTTCCAGTGACTTCAAGAAGAACTCGAATTCGTCGATAGTCGACGCAGAGTACACAAAAGTAATTGGCGGCCGGCTGGTGAAGGTGCTCTCCTGGTATGACAACGAATGGGGCTATTCGTGCCGCGTCCGCGATCTCATCAAATTTATCGCCGCTAAAGGCTTGTAGTTTAGAGTTCACGCTTTAGCGTGCTCGTGGCGAAACCGCAAACTAAAGTTTGAACTCTGAACTGCTTAATGGTCACTCATGGCAAAGCTTTCCATCACGGATCTCGATTTGAAAGGCAAACGCGTTTTTATTCGCGTTGACTACAACGTTCCCATCAAAGAGGGGAAGGTGGAAGACGACACGCGCGTGCGAGCCTCATTGCCCACGATCCAATATGCGATTGAACAAAACGCCCGCGTGATTTTGGCTTCGCATCTGGGACGGCCCAAGGGTGAGCGCATCGAGAAGTACAGCTTGAAGCCGGTAGCCGAGCATCTCTCAACCTTGCTGAGTAAGCCGGTCCGCTTTGCTGACGATTGCGTTGGCGATGAGGCAGAGACGAAAGCCAGTTCAATGCAAGATGGAGACGTGCTGCTGTTGGAAAATCTGCGCTTCCATAAGGAGGAAGAGAAGAACGACGATGCCTTTGCACAGGCACTCGCTGGCCAGTGCGACGGTCTTTATGTCAACGACGCTTTTGGGGCGGCGCATCGGGCGCACGCATCAACCGTGGGAATTACTAAACACGTAGCCAAAGCGGCGGCTGGTCTGTTAATGCAGAAAGAGTTGGACTACCTGGGGCGAGTGATCAGCAATCCCGAACATCCGTTCGTGGCGATCCTGGGCGGAGCAAAAGTTTCTGATAAGGTCCCAGTCATTAACGCATTAATCGATCGTGGCGTGGACAAGATTTTGATAGGAGGCGCCATGGCCTACACATTCTTAAAGGCCGAGGGCTTTACTGTGGGCAAGTCGCTGGTCGAAGGCGATATGCTACAGACGGCGCTCGACGTCAAGAGACGAGCCGAAGAGAAGGGAATTGAGCTACTGCTGCCGACGGATCA
>JAMQPH010000506.1 GCA_023717605.1 Pyrinomonadaceae bacterium | reverse complement strand
TCAATGACCAAATGAAAAATGAGAAATGACAAATGGAAAATCGAACCCCTTCCTAACATGCAAACTACTGTAGAGCCCTTTGGGTTTCCTCACAGCTGCCGTCTGCCTGATGCCGCTACCGATCTGACTACTGTCCCTTATCCACCGGCAACCCCGCATTTTTCCAGGCGTCCATTCCACCCAGCAAAGCGACCGCGTTTCCGATACCTTTTTTTCTGAGGTCAAGCACCGCACCGGCGCTCGTATGTTCGTTTGGTCAAGAGCAGTACGTGACAATTGTCTTGTCACGGGGTAATTCGTTTGAACGCTGCGCTATTTCAGTGTTGGGAATGAGCTTCGCGCCGCGAACATGACCCAGGTTGTATGAGGCCTCGTTGCGCACGTCAACTACATAAGCCTGGCCCTTGCTGATCAAATCCTGGAGTTCAACCGTGGTGATGCGACGTACGCCATCAGCGTGTGCTGCTGCAGCGGGGGTGACTTTAGCCCGGGCAGGGGTCGCCGGGGTCGAGCTCGAAGCGACTCTGTTAGTCGAATCGGCCGACTTGCAAGCGATCAACGCAACCGTGGTAAGGATCGCGAGGGTAAGTGAGATAAGAAGACGCATTAAAAATAGCCTCCGAGGGTAAAAGGGTCGTATCGAGTGAATCAAAAACTGTCTCCACTGTTAATCTCTTACGCTGCCCAGGTTTTGTCAATCAGTGCGGCGGTTCGGGATGGCTCAGGAAGTTCAGAGTTCAAGCTTTAGCTTGTCCGCCATGCAAAGTCGCAACCTAAAGGTTGAACTCTGAACTTCCAGCCTCACATTGAACTAGTACCGTCAATCTATCATGTGTTTTCTCTCTTCCGCTGCATGATATAGTCTGCGCTCGTGGTGCTGACAGCCTAAATACGAACGGAGCATCAATGCTCGACGAATCGCAGTCCGAGACTCAGTCTCAGCCCGTGAAATGGGCCAAGGTCATCGACCACACTCGTTGCATCGGCTGTCATGCCTGCACGACCGCCTGCAAGTCTGAGAACCTGGTGCCGCTTTCGGTGACCCGCACCTACGTTAAGCACGTTGACATTGGTGTGTTTCCTCAAACACGGCGCGCGCATCAAGTAACTCGTTGCAATCAATGCGCACACGCGCCTTGCGTCACTGCTTGTCCCACCACAGCGATGTTCAAGCGAGCGGATGGCATTGTCGATTTCGACAAGTCGATCTGCATCGGTTGCAAAGCGTGCATGGCCGCTTGTCCGTACGACGCCATTTTTATCAACCCTGAAGATCACTCGGCCGAGAAGTGTAACTTCTGCGCTCACCGCATCGACATGGGACTCGAACCCGCGTGCGTGGTTGTTTGTCCCACCCAAGCAATCCTCATTGGAGATATGAACGACGCAGATGCGTATGTTTCTCAGATAATCAACCGCGAACCGGTAACCGTGCGGCGTCCTGAGAAGGAAACCCTACCCAAACTTTTTTACAAAGGAGCGCATCAGGCGACACTCGATCCGCTGGCTGCGCGGCGACCAGAGGCCGGACTGTTCATGTGGAGCGAGCAACAGCAAGACAGCGCTCACGTGGTGTCCGGAAATCCGAATTACAACAATAGCTCGGCCGCTGCACTACTCTCGTATGATGTCGCCCACTCAATACCCTGGGACTGGAAGGTTAGTCTTTACACCTGGACCAAAGGCATCGCCGCAGGGGCTTACCTGATTCCACTGCTACTAGTCCTGTTTGGCTTCCTGCGGCCGGAAAGCACAATCTGGTTGTGGGTAGCGCCAGTGCTTGCGGGCGCCTTTCTGGCAGCTACGGGCGGTTTGCTGATCATGGACCTGGAACACCCGGAACGCTTCCATCTGATTTTCACGAGACCACAGTGGCGCAGTTGGCTGGTCAAAGGCGCTTTCATTATTGCCGGCTATACGCTTGTCCTGGCTCTCCACTTTGCCGCGAGCTGGTTCGGCGCATATTCCCTACATCGCTGGCTGATGATTCCGGGACTCCCTCTTGCGGTTCTGACTGCAGTGTACACGGCTTATTTGTTTGCCCAGGCGAAGGCGCGCGACATGTGGCAGAACCCTTTACTGCCGCCGCACCTGTTGGTCCAGGCGTTGCTGGTTGGCTCCGCGGCACTACTACCTCTCGCTGTTCGCCTGGAGCCGGCAACGCAACTTGATCGCGGAATTGCGTTGCCCTTGCTCTGGATCCTCGCCATCACCAGTTTGTTGCATGTGCTAATGATCTGGGGCGAAGTTTCATTAACACATGCGACAGCCCATGCTCGGCTTGCGGTTTGGGAAATGGTGAGCGGACGCCACAAGGGCGACTTCTGGATGGGCCTGGTGCTTTCGATCCTCGGTGGTCTGATTCCCTGGCTCGCGTTGTCGGGGGTTGTCAGCTCATCGCTTGGCATCGGCGCTGCCCCTATGGCCTTAATTGGGTTGATGCTTTACGAGAACGCTTACGTACAAGCGGGGCAGTCCGTGCCGCTGGCGTGAGCGCTGGGGACTTAAAACAACAAGAGTTACCTCCCGAAAGCACTGGAGTTAGAATAGCTGCATCCTAGTTCTAAGAATAGAAAACCACCTCACGAAAGGAAATACCAATGAGCTTTGAACAAATGCAGTCCACCATGCAGTTCATCGTTGAGCAGCAAGCGCAGCACGCTGTCCTGATGCATAAGAATGAGGAACGAATGGGACAGTTGGAGGCCGCCTTCGTAACTCTTACCGAGCTGGCGCGCAACTTGGACGAACGAATAGATTCGCATGACGAACGAATGGATTCGCTTGACGAGCATCTGAAAACGCAGATTGAAAGTCTTCACGCTTATCTACAAGCCCAGAGCGAAGACTTTTACGCTCGTCTCGCCGCAGATAGAGCGGACTTCGACGCTCGTCGGGCCGCGGATAAGGCGGACTTCGACGCTCGTCTCGTTGCCTCACGAGAAGAGTTTGACCGGCATCTGCACGAATCCGCAGAAAGGGGTAGGGCTATCGATCAGCGACTGAGCAAGCTGTCAGATCTGATAGAGCGAGACCGGCGACAGCGGAACGAAAACCTATGACGATGGTGAACAAACAACTAATCCTGGCGTTGATTCTCCTCATCGCTTTATTCTCAACAGCGAGCGTTAATGCTCAAAGACTCGCCGCAGTTGGGCGGCGGACAGTTGCCGTCACGATTGACGATCTCCCCGTTAATTCCTTACGTAATGACGTAACTACGCAGGCCTCCATCACTCGCAAACTGCTCCAGGCCGTTAAAGCACACCAAGTCCCGGCGATCGGATTCGTGAACGAAATTAAGCTCCTAACAGACGGGCAGCGGGACGAACAGCGGGTGGCGCTCTTACGGATGTGGCTCGATGCAGGTCTGGATCTGGGGAATCACACCTATTCTCACCCTGATCTTAATCGCATCCCACTTGATACTTTTAAAGAGGACGTGATTCGTGGCGAGGAAGTCACCAGTGAGTTGCTGAAAGCCAAGGGCCGGGCATTGCGCTATTTTCGTCATCCGTTTCTGCATTCTGGAAACAATATCGAAACCAAGCGCGAACTTGAAAAGTTTCTTGCGGAACGCGGTTATCGCATTGCGCCGGTAACCATCGATAACGACGAGTGGATCTTCGCCCGTGCTTACGACAACGCCCTGATGCGTGGCGACAAGCAAATGGCGAAGAGCGTGGCTGAAGCTTACATTCCTTACATGGACAAAAAGTTTGCCTACTTCGAGCAGCAGTCGATGGCGCTGTTTGGTTATGAGATGAAGCAGGTTCTGCTAATCCACGCCAACGCCCTCAACGCCGATCATTTCGACAAACTGGCGCAGATGATTGAGAAACGCGGCTACAAATTCATTTCTCTCGATGAGGCGCTCACAGACAAGGCTTACACTTCGGCTGACACGTATGCCGGGCCCGCAGGCATCACCTGGATTCACCGATGGGCAATAACGGCAGGCAAGAATCACGATTTTTTTCGAGGTGAACCGGAAACCCCCGCCTTCGTGATGAAGGAAGCAGGGATCACCGGAGAGTAGTTGTGGACTTCATTTCTGCATTCAAGAGCGAGTTGTTTCGGCCTCTGGCGACCCTGGTCGTTCCGGGCGGCGTTGCAATCGGTCCTTATGTACTGGTGGCGGCTTATTACTTTCCTGGAGTTGTTTCCTTTTGGAAGGATCATCCGTCAGCGTTTGTCGCGATACTCGTGATCTGTATTGTCGCGGTCGGGCTAATCGTGGAGGATCTGGGAGCCTACATAGAACGTGACTTTTGGGACAGCAAACTGGCAAAAGAGAATGAGGACCATTCAGATGATTGGGAGCAGTACCTCAAACTCAGATTGAATGACGAGATTGTTGGTCAGAGATATCTGCGGACCATCCTCACAAGAATGAAGTTTGAGCTAGCCATGGTTCCGGCATTCTTCTTTTTTTGGTGCGGATTACTATGGCTAAACCGCCTATATGATCTTTGGCGTGTGAGTCGTTTCACACTCTTGTCTGGAGTGCTTCTGATACTGACTGTTTATTTGTTGCTGGAGTCTTATCGAAGTGCCAGCGTTATGTCGGCCACCCGAACTCTGATCGTTCAGGCGGTTGCGCAGTCATACCCAGAGCTGACAGGCACGAACCAAAATGGTCAGGAGGACAATGAGGTTCAGGAGCTCAAAAACTAGCACTACCCCGGCACCCTGCGGCCAGACACATTCATGGCGGAGAGAATTCGATCCGCGGCGTCACGCGCAGCTCGCTTTAGCAACTGCTCAGTGTAGGGCAGACTGGCTTGGCCGCCCGGCCTCGGCATCGCAATGACTCCACCAACGCGACCCATCTGTTGGTAGGTTTGACCACTAGTAACAATCTTCGCCGTGGTGGGAGCGAACACGATGTATTCGATATAAACCTCTCGAAGATCGTCTTCACTCTGGACGCTCGCGTTATCAAGTCTCAAATGTAACCAAACGATGTGTGATTCGGTCTCAGCCTTGGCCCGCTTAACGGCTTCGCCACGGTTCATCTCGCGGTTTGCTATATCCGCTTTGACTGACGGCGAATCGTCGAGTCGCTCGCCGCATGCGCGCAGGACGCTGTCGTAGAAATACTGCGGTATGTTTGCAAAACTCGAGCCTCGATCGATGCCGACTATAAGCGACAGCGCGCCTTTGGTTTCTACAATAGGCTGCTTCTCAACCGGCTCGGCTCTAGGCGTAGGAGTGGGTGATGTAGATCTTGGCGCTCGTCTTCCTGACTGTCCAAAGACTGTTCCGGCTGAGACTGCGACCACGACTGCAGCTAAAGCCAGACCGGAAGCGAGCATAGATGAGCGGCGCTGGTGGTATCTCATAGTCGATGCCCAGGACTCAACTTTCGAGAATCATAGTAGCATCGCAATCCGTAATCCAGCCCCCGAAATTTGTTGGTGTCGTAATTGAGGGTTGCTCGGTGGAAAATAGGACGCTACCCCGAATTTGCTACACTGGCCGGGCAATTTTAAGCTGAAGGTCGGAGCAAATAGTGCGTTCATTGATCATCACCTCGGTTCGTGACCAGGCGCGTGGCACACGTTCCTTTGATCTCATGCCTGAAGGAGACGTTGGAAACCATGGCGTATCTTTTGTGCCGGGGCAAGTGGCAGTTTTGCAAGTAGAAGGTGAGGCGCCTGCTTACTTTGCCTTCGCCAGTGCGCCGGAAGATCAGGAATTGGAAGTGTTGGTTAAGCAAAAGATAGGCGCCAGCAACGTCATCTTCGATATGAAAGCAGGCGAACGAATTCAGCTGCTGGACGTGGCTGGTCACGGCTTTCCTCTCGATGACCACCAAAAGAAGGATCTCGTTTTCGTGGCTATGGGTACAGGAGTGGCGCCACTCCGTTCAGCGCTCCGGCATGTGCTGAAGCGCAAAGAAAACTTCGGCCAGTTAGTAGTGCTTTACGGCGCTCGTACCCCCGACGACTTCTGCTACCGAGATGAAACTCAAGATTGGGAAGATGCCGGAGTGGAATTGCGTCAGGTAATCTCCAGGCCGGATGGACACGATTGGTCTGGTCCTACCGGTTACGTTCAGTCGCTGCTGGATCACGTTCTACTCTCACTCCACTCGCCTATCTCTTTGATTTGTGGCTCGCCAGAGATGATGGGACAAACTCGCGATCGCCTGGTGAAGATGGGCTTCGCGCCGAATGAGATTCTGACAAATTATTGAGCACGAGCGGCTAGATTGAAGGCGAGGTAAGGTTGGCGCGTCTTCCATTTTTCATTTTTCAGATCTCCTTCCGATGTTGACACCTTGTTCGTGTCCGTTCGTGTGATTTCGTGGATCGTTCTGATCTGTTGGGCAAGCAAACGATCCACGAACTAACCCCGAAGCATCACGAAACAAAATTCAGAACAATGACAAATGAGAACTGACAAATGACGACTGAGAAATAGCGAGGAATGAGGGATGGAAAAGGACTCTAGCCACTGCCTTCTGAAAGCTAGGCAGCCTCTTTGACTTTTCTCTCCAATGCCAGCGTCAACCCGACGATGCAATAGAAGATCATCACAACCTCCGAGTCACCCCAGTTGTAATGGACCACGCCGCTGGTGAAGAAGCCGCAAAGGCCACCGAGTGCACCTAGCACAACGCCCCGCTCCACCCAGTTATTGATGGCGTTGATGGCCGGGTTGCGCGCCAGACGCCAAAGCATTCGCGCATAGATACCTAGAAAAAGTAGCCAGACGATCAGCGCCGGGATCCCGCGTTCAAGTGCTATCTGCAGCAGATTCGAATGCATGTGCCCAATCGGCAAACGTCCGCCATCAAAGAGTCCCCATTCGCGCCAGTGTGCCTTGATTGAATCCATGCCCACGCCGATCAAAAGGTGGCGAGGGTTGCTGGTGAGTAGGCCGTAACCATCGTGCCAGACTGTCTCGCGCCACGTAGTTGATTGATCCGTGCGATCCAGAAAGCCAACGTTGCGTTTTTGCTGAAGAATGAACAGGCCAGCGAGAATCAGAGGTATCGCAAGCACGCCGCCAATGAGAATGGCTTTGCGGCCGGCGCCCAAAAGAAATATCACTGAGGTTGAAACCAGAAAGGCCAGCCATGGTGCACGAGTCACAGTCAGCGCTAACGCACAACCAAGACCTGCGATGGCTAGCAGTAGCAGTCCGCCGTGCCAACTGCGTTTCACCGGCAGACTCACGAACATACCTACCGCGAGCGCGATGATCAGTTGCAGGACTTCTGCGTAACTGACGTAATGTCCGTAGAAGCCACTGGCCCGCCAGTCTCGCCCGGTGGACCATCCGGAAACACCTAGTTGTTCCTGTGCAGTTGTGCCAGGGAGCAACCGTCCCCGCGGAACGGTTAAGGTTGGCACCCACTCCGCTCGAAAAATCTTCACACTCGCCCGGTCTGGTCCCGCAGTAAGCGCGTTTGCCAACTCCTCCAAGTGGCGCACGGGTTTGCCGTCAACCTCCAAAACTGTGTCCCCACTGCGAATCGGCATGGGCTCTGGTTCCCGATGCGAGAACCCAAATGGTCGCGCCCCGCTCCAGGCGGCTGCTGTCAACGGACTGTTTTCAGCTACGATTCCGAGTTTGATTCCACGGCCGACGATCCGTTCCCCAGCCACGTAGAGCACTCCGATTGAGCAGGATGCGACCAGCGTAAGTGCAAGCGATTGAATTACACGGCGGGAGGGTATGTTTTCGGCAAAAAGGTAGACGATTGTAAACAGGCTGGCCGCGCGAAGTTTTCCGATAGAGACGAAAGGCTCGTACGACAGGAATGAGGAGATGCCGGTGAGAATAAAGAAGCCAAGAAGAGCATAGTCAATGGGTGTCCGATAGACTCGAGGTCGCGGATAGAACGCAAAGCGCATCACCCAGAACAGCATTCCCAGCAGCCAGGCCGTCTGCGTCACGGCGATCGAGTGTGGCGCAAATGCGACAAACAGAAAGAGGCAAGCGACCACGGCCTTTTCTAACCACTGAGCAGCCACACTGGTTGGTTCAGTCTCTCTTCTTCTGTCGCGTGCGGTCTGGCTAACCATTAAAGACTGGCGTAGGGGCAGCATGCCGGCTGACTTTGGCCTTGCCGGCACCTGGCACCCGACACCTGACACCTGCTTTTGAAACCATTAGAATTAGCTCCGCTCTACTATATTCGATCAACAAGGAAACTCCATGCCGCGATTGCTTGCTTTGTCTGGTCTCACACTGCTGCTGTCCTGCTTCCAGGTTTTTTCACAAACACCGGAGCAGTATTTGGACCAGGCCAGGGCGATTCAGAACGATCCCAAAGTGAAAGCAGCCAACGACTACATCGATAAGAATCGGGAGCGCATTCTGCGCGAATGGATCGCAATTACTGAGATCAACGCACCGTCAGGGTATGAGCACGAGCGCGCTAAATACATCGAGAAACTGCTCGGCAAACACAGGCTGCAGAGCATTCGCTACGACGCGGCGGGTAACCTTATTGCCGTGCGCAAGGGGACCGGTGGAGGACCAGTGGTCGTCTTTGATGCTCAGCTCGACACCGTCTTTCAACCCGGACTCAAGATCAAAGCCACAATTCGAGAAGGACGAGTGCATGCGCCCGGTGTCGGTGACGACACCCGAAATATTGAAGCCTTACTGGCAACGATTGGTGCCCTCGATGCGGCCGGGATTGAGACCAAGGGCGATTTGGTTTTTGTTTTTACGGTCGAAGAGGAGACAAACTTTACCGGCGTCAAACAGTTCATCAAAGACAACAAGGACAAGATCAACTACTACATCGCGCTCGACGGCGGCTACGAAGGATTCACTTATGCCGGCATTGGCATCAATTGGTACCGGCATCACTTCGTCGGCCCTGGCGGCCACACACGCTCCCGCACCCCGCCCTATTCGGCCAGCTTGCCGCTCGCTCGTGCGATTTCCAAAATCTATGAGCTGAGAGTCCCGACCAACCCGTCGTCAAACCTGAACATCGGCATGTTGAGAGGTTCGGATGTAGTTAACGCCAAAGCCTCCGACGCGTGGTTTACAGTCGACTTGCGTTCGACGAGTAACAAAGTAATAGCCGATCTGGAGAAGAAGATTGCAGCGATCCTGGAGAAAGAAGCCCGACGGGCAAACGTGACTTTAAAGACGGAGGTGATCTCAACTTCACCTGCGGCAGTTATTCCCGGACATAGGAATTCGAAAATGGTGATGGTTGCCGAAGCGGTGCATCGCGCAATGGGCTTTGATCCCCCAATTACGCCGACCGGCTCCAATAATGCCAGCCCCGCATTGTTGCAAGGGGTTCCGTCAATTTCCACCGGAGCCGGCCCTTGCGACCACTCACATGCTTTGACCGAGAACTGTGAAATCGAACCACTCTACAAAGGAATCAAGAAGATTCTCCTGTTGGAGTTGGCGCTCGCGCAACTTTAGCATTCGGACACGAGGAGGATAGATTGTTTTCCATTTGTCATCAGGGAGATCTGTTAAGTGATCTTCAAACTCTTCATCGGCGCTACGGGTCGAAGAAATGGCCAAATGAAAAATGACAATTGGAAAATAAACCGACCTCTCCCCCGCGACTTCAGAACTCACTTCAGTCGACCTAGAGGCCAGGGTACTTTCCAAGGAAGATCAGAATGAATCCCACGGTGTCGTTGACGCCATGCGCCATGATCGGCACCCACAAGTTTCGGCCGGTAGCAAGATAGAGCGCGCCAAGTAACAAGCCATGGAGAGTAATGACGATGACCCCGGACGTGCCTTGATACAAATGGACAATACCGAAAAGGAGGCTGACCACGATTAGACTTATCAGCCAACCCGCGCTGGCTGATCCGACCAAATCAGCGACGCGATTCATGAGGTAACCACGAAAGACGAGTTCTTCGCCGAAAGCTGCCAGGGTCCATGACAGGACTAGCGATATGAAAAGAAAAAACGAGTTCCCGATGAGAGGAGCAAACTGGCTGACATCAGGGAGGTCGTCCGTTATCCGCGCTATCAACGGCTCTAAAACGTAGAGACTGAAGTATTGGTAGCCAATGCCGATCGCAGTGCCCAACAGCAAAGTGGACCACCAGCTGGTTGGACGCCGCAGCCCCAAATCTCGCCACCCAACTCGCCGCAACCACAGCATCAACCAGCCGAAAAGCAGCACGAAAGGAGTGGAGCTCAACGGTATTATTCCAACCAGGCCTCCTACAAGAATTAAGATCGCAATGAGCAACTCGACAGCAGCGATGGCCCGGCTTCCGAGGAACAGACTACTCGTGCGAGCTCGAAAATCATGGATAGTCATAGCTAGTTAGTGCCCGAAACGGATCATTTTCCGTCTGTCATTTTTCATTCGTCAAATTGTTTACTTCTTGTTCGTGTCCGTTAGCGTGATTTAGTGGATCGTTCTGTTCTCTCGGCCAAGGAAACGATCCACGAATTCACACAAAGCACTACGAAATGAGATTCAGAAAATGCCCAAACGAAAAATGAGAAATGACACATGGAAAATGATCAGATCTGATCACTGCGCTTTCAGAATCCAATTCTGCGGATCCACCACAACGTTCTTCCCGGCTTCTACCGGTAGACTGACTCGTCCGCCCGGCATCTCATAGCGCTGAGTGGACTCCCCAATCTGGACTTCAACTGGCATAGGGAAAGGCAAACCTTCCGGCGCCTCCCAACGGAGTTCCAGTTGATCGCCCTTTCTTTCGCTCAGCAAGCGTGGAAGTTTGGGCTGGCGCAAATAGACTTCAAAAAACCAGTCGAGCTTTGTATTTGACGCAGTTTCGGCAATGCGTTGAAAGTCATCAGTCGTCGTAAACCGAACCTGGCGACCATTGGTCAATTTTTCCCTCGAAGGATCCGGGTAGGCCATGCGTCTAAGCGCCGCGAAGAAAGGCTTGTCACCAATCAAATAGCGGAGCGTGTGTAGAATGACGGCGCCCTTGCCATAGATGTCTCCGTCGCTGCGCACATAATCGGGGCTGGCCATATACATCTGCACTGTCGTGCGCGATTCGCGCGGCGCCACCGGTTGCATGTTGCGCAAACTCTTCATCCGGTTCGTCATGCCCTTAAAGTACGCGTCCTTCCCCCGCAATCGCTCGAGATAGAGCGTATCCATGAAGCTTTGGAAACCTTCATGTATCCAAAAGTCGCGCCAATCGCTCGCCGTCACCAGGTTGCCCCACCACTCATGTCCCAGCTCGTGAAACATCAGCCAGTCAAAACCGTCAGCATCAAACTTGAAGTGGTTTCCGTAAGAGATGATGGTTTGATGTTCCATCCCCAGATATGTCGTCTCCGCGATACCGACTTTCTCACTGCGAAAGGGATAAGGTCCCAGGTACTCTTCAAAGAAGCGCAGGTATTCTTTGGTCTCCTTAACCAGCGCCATCCCCTTGTCGTAGTCCTCGGGTACTACCCATAACGTCACTGGAACCACAGCGCCGGAGACGCTCGTGTACTTATCCTGAATTGTTTTGTAGGGCGCGACGTTGAGGGTGATGCTGTAGTTGTTGATTGGATTGGAGACAAACCAATTGTAGGTTTGAGTCCCATCTTGATTCTTAACGACCTTCCTTAGCGTGCCGTTGGAGGCGACGACCAGCGGCTGGGGAACGGTGAAGTGCAGGGAAACGGTCTCCGGTTCATCCGACGGATGATCCTTCACCGGAAACCAGAGGTCAGCACCATCGCTCTGACAAGCAACCCCTATCCAGGGTTGACCACTTGCGGTTTGGGCCCAAACAAAACCCCCGACCCAGGGCGGACGCGGCGAGACACGAGGCTTGCCACCATATGAGACACGCACGCGCACATTCTCACCTGGCTGTTTGGTGTGGGGGAAAGCTATCCACAACTTGCCTGCTCGCCTCTGAAAGTTGAGTGCTTGCAGGTTACTCGTGGGATTGACGAGCGCAACTGAGTCAACGGTCAGAGGAGGATCGAGATCGAGCACGAACCAGGCAGTCGGGTGCACGATCAGCGCTTGCGCAGTCAACACACCCTTGATCGATTGCTCGGCTGGGTCGATACGCAGATCAAGGTCGTAGGATTTGATGTCATAAGCAGCCTGCTCCGGCATCAGCGGGCCGCCGGAATCGGTCGGGCGTACGCCTAGATCTCTTTGCGAGTGTACAAGAGTAGAACCGTCGCAGAGTAGTAGTACGAAGAAAATCGTAAACGCGAAGAGAGATTTAGTCATAGTATTTGGTTGGTGAACAACTCTGGGAGTTGTTATCGGCAAGTTCGCTGGTGACGTCCAAAAGTGATTAGCTTAGGTCCTTTTCATTCACACCGCGGCTTTAGCCCGGTGGTGAACATTGGCCCCTTGACGTCTAACCGTTTAACGGTTTAGAGCGTGCCTGGGGATGACGCTCAAGGAAACCGTTAAAACGGTTCAAAGCTTAGGGACTCACTTTCGACACCGGGCTAAAACCGCGGTGTGACTGAGACAGCATTCGACTGACCCGCTACCACTACCTTTAACCCTCGCCTGTTATTACTTTCTCGCTGCACCTCGCCGAGAATATTCTGCGGATCAAATAGAATCTTCATCCCGTCGGCCGCCACTCGTAAACTGCCGGCATCCATCGGCGTCTTGGCCCAGTCGAGTGTTGCGAAGCCGTATTCACCAGTATCGGGACAATGAGAAGACGCGGAGGCATGTATTTGGCAAAACTGTTGAGCATTTGAGAAAGCCTTTTCTGGGGCGAGCGGGAAGGCCCACGAGGTATCCGATCCTGGGTCTGAGTTAATAACCGTCGCCGCGTAGTACAACCAGAACTGTGCGCAGGATGATCTTGAGGTCCAGCAGCAGCGACCAGTTTTCAATGTAGAAGAGATCGAGCCGAACCATTTCTTCAAAAGGCAAACGGTTGCGTCCTGAGACCTGCCACAATCCGGTCAATCCCGGCTTCATGTCCAGACGTTTACGATGGGCCAGTTCATAGGCTTCTACTTCGTAAGGAATCGGCGGACGTGGCCCAACCACGCTCATGTCGCCCAGGAGCACATTGAAGAGTTGTGGCACTTCGTCAAGGCTGGTGCGGCGTAACCAACGCCCGACGCGAGTGATGCGCGGGTCGGCAGGAAGTTTGTATGCAGGTCGCTCGGTGTCACCGAGGTTCGCTTCCGCCCGTCCGGCAATGAACAGACGCTGATACTCCTCATGAATGGTGTGATCCGAATCCACGTGCATGGTGCGAAATTTGTAAACGAGAAAGATCCGGCCGTCCATGCCCACGCGCTCCTGCTTGAAGAAGATGGGACCCGGGGAATTCCATTTGATGAGTACCGCGATGATAAGCCAAAGCGGCAAGAGTAAAGCCAGGGCAAGCACGGAGACGAAGATGTCTGAAACGCGCTTAACAATCCGGGAAGCGTTTGACAGCGGTTCGCGAAAAAGCCGGATCATCGGCAGCGCGCAGATCTGATCGATCTCGGTTTTGCTTGGCAGGCAATTGAAGAGGTTGGGCGCGACGCGAAACTCTACGCCGCTGCGTCGCCCGCTACGCATCATGACATCGAAGAGCGCATCTCCATCGACACGCGGGTCGGCGATTATCACTTCGTTAGCTCCCGAATCGCGGATAGCGTCGGGTAGTCCGGCCAGGTTGCTGATAACGGGCACACCTTCGTAAACCGCCTCGCCGGGCGCTTCATCCGCGCTGTTCTCAACCACGCCAATAACGCGGTAGCCCAGGGAGCGCCGTGCGCGCATTTCCTTGATACACAGTGCAGCTTCTGGTCCCAGGCCGACCACCAGCGTGGGAATCAGATTGAGTTGCCGTTGTCTCGCAAACATCTGCAAGCCTCTTACCAGGACCCGCAGCGTACAAACACCGGCGAACGCGAGCAGAAAGTCGAGCACGAAGACGGAACGGGCATAGGAGAAGGCGCGAAACTGAAAACCACCACGATAGAGGAAAGCTGCGGCCACGATCAGAAGCGATCCGATGGCAATCGATTTGAAGAGGCGTACTGCGTCGTCGAAAAACGAAAACTCACCGCGTAACCGGTAGAGGTCGTAGTATTTCAGAACCAGCAAGCGTATCAGCACCACAAACAACAGCAGCGCTCCATAGGGAGCGAACCTCAGGCTCCACTGGAATCCGGCATTCGTGGTCCGCTCAAAGACAGAAATGCTTTCACGAAAATAGAATGCCCCGACAAAAGAGAATGCGGCTACGAGCGCATCTCCGACGACCAGCGCCAGCTTGACCGTGGGGATAACCCATTGCGGGGCGCGTCCGGGAACGCGCACTGTGCTGGCGGGGATTCGTGGGTTCTTAATGCGCTCCGCTCTCATTTTAGTGGGTACCGGGTATCGGATTGGCGGGTGGCGGGTGTCAGGTGCCGGATCATCTTAAGAAACTGTTATTACGTGGCGCCGTTCTTATCCGGCAGCTGACACCTGGCACCCGACACCTTTCTTTTTCATCCGACATCCGGCACCCTGCTCCTCACCCTTCCAATATCAAATCAGTCACTTCTTTGCGAACATCCAAGGCGCGCCGGGGCTGGGCCGGTGCTTTCTTTTCGATGGGAAGACTCTGTAAATCATCTTGCGTGCTGATGCGTCTGAGCCGTCCTTCGTGAACCAACTCTTCGTCAACCGCCGCCCATTCTCCCGCATAGATTGTAGCTGCCGGTACACCCAGCGCCGCAGCCTCGCGATTCATGGTGCCTCCTGCGCTGACAACCAGATCACAGGACGCGATTAGATTCGGACCGTCAAGCGCGTGCTCCGGTAAAATCAGTTTCGCGTTCGCTCTTTCACCATACATCGCTCGCTGGGAATCATTACGCGGCAACAGAATCACTTTCGCGAGCGGATGCTTCGATAGTCGCTCCATCAACTCGTCGAAAAGCTCATTCTCAAAGCGATGGTACAAAGCATCACGCGCCGGCGGCCTTACGACCACCAGCACCTCCTCCCGGCCGATCCCTAAATCGCGCAATTCATCCTCAAAGCTCGGATCGGGTTTGAAGTCCGCCAGGTACACATCTTCCTTGGTGCCATTGTAACGCTTTACCTTTGAGCGGTGCGCCCCATATCGAGCCAAAGCGGCTTCCGGAAAGGCCTGAGGTACGATGATCCGCGCCGCGAAACGGAAAGCCAGATGGTTTGCCGGCTGATGCTCGTAATCCATCAGCGTAACGCTTCTCAACCTTAGCGCCCGCGCGGCCAGGATCTGCGAATAGGAGTTGTGGCTGACAGCGAGGTCAAAAGCACGCGAGTGGGCCCACCCGCGCAGAGCCCACGCCCGGCGGACCAGGTTCCCGGCTTTGCCCGCTAACTCCCGCCCGCCATGCCCGCTAATGACTTCCGGCGTGAAACCAGCGGCCTGTGCTAGTTGTACGGTCTCGGCGAAATCGCGCGCAGTGACTTCTACCTCATGGCCACGCTTTTTGAACTCTTTAGCCAACGCGCGAAAAAAAGGAACGTGCGGCGAGTTGGCGAGATCGATCCAGATGCGCATGGTGCAGAAGGAGGCTGACGGCAGGCGCAGGAGAAGTCATTTTCCATTTGTCATTTCTCATTTCTCATTTGTCATTTCAGAAAGACGTCGACGGCAAGCGGAGTCGCGACTGCTCACGTCGAATCCGTTGTTGTCTTTTCAATGACAAATGAGAAATGAGAAATGACAAATGGAAAATGACTCCTCCTGCCGTCTGCTGTCTGCTCCTGCCTCCTATTCTCAGCGGTGTGTTTCTGCGACTTGCAAACAGAACTCACGTATCGAGTCGCTCACCTCTCTAACTGCCTCACTTGAGAGTTCTGCGTACATTGGAAGCGAGAGTACCTCGCTACTGGCTTTTTCGGTATTGGGGAAGTCGCCCAGCTTGTAGCCTAAGTCACGATATCCCGACTGCTGGTGAACAGGAATCGGATAGTGAATGCCGGTTGCGACGCCACGCGTTTTCAGGTGCTCCACCAGGTTATCTCTTTGCGGAGTAAAAACCGGAAAGATGTGGTGGACCGAGCGGTTGGAAGGCATCTCGTCGAGCAGTCGCAGTCCAGTGTCTGCTAACAGCTCGCGGTAGTTTGCAGCATGCCGGCGTCGGGCCGCGTTCCAATCGTCAAGATGGCGCAACTTCACACCCAGCACGGCCCCTTGCATTCCTTCCATGCGGTAATTGTAGCCAACCGCGTCGTGGTGGTACTTCTGACTCTGTCCGTGATCGCGCAGCCGTCCGATAACCTCCGCGTACTTTCCGTCATTCGTGACCACCGCTCCACCCTCACCGAAAGCACCTAGGTTCTTACCTGGATAGAAACTGAAACAGGCCAAGTCGCCGATGCTGCCCGCGCGGTTTCCTTTGTATTCGGCTCCATGTGCCTGGGCTGCATCTTCGATTACGATCAGGTTATGCCGGCGGGCGATCTCGAGAATAGGATCCATATCCGCGCAGCTCCCGTACAGATGAACAGGCATGATCGCTTTCGTGCGGGAAGTGATGGCCTTTTCGAGGAGCGCCGGATTCATTGTGCAGGAGCGCGGATCGATATCGACGAGTACGGGCCGCGCCCCCGTGTAACGGATGGCCGCCACACTGGCGACGAATGTATAACTGACGGTGATAACCTCGTCACCGGGTTTGAGGCCGGCCGCAAGCAAGGCGAGATGAAGTGCGCTCGTGCCGGAGTTAACTCCGACTGCGTATTTCGTCTGGCAATAGCCCGCAAAGTCGGATTCAAAGGCTTCTACCTTGTCGCCTAAAACAAACTGGCAGCTCTCCAGTACCTCCGCGATCGCCGCATCGATCTCATCTTTGACACTTAGGTACTGGGCTTTCAGATCTACAAAAGGGATCATTGTTTTCAATACACTAATGTTTCAGGGTGCGTTATATCGAATCAAGCGGGGATCACGCAAAGACGCATCTATGAAACAGGCACACAAGTCAAGCCGGAGAAAAAGCGTCTGATAGACACACCGGTAGCGACGTGGCGCATAACGTCCGTGATTTGGTTTCAAGTTGCGCAGGCATGCGGTTTGTGATCACCTGATCG
>JAMQPH010000494.1 GCA_023717605.1 Pyrinomonadaceae bacterium | reverse complement strand
CGTTTTCAGGGATCGCGTCAGTTTTGCAGGAAGCAAGGACAGGCCGGTGTTTAGCACCAGCTCGTCAGTTGATCTGCAATTCGCCCGGATTGAGAAACCCGAGCAGCTGTCCTTTCACACCCTCAGTTTGCATCCGCACTGGTTCGTGAATGTGGATTCACGCGAATTCGACTTCACCAATATTGTTTGGACAAATAGCGGTCTTGCAAAACCCGAGATAGCCCTCCTGGCAGCTCGTTTGAACGACGACACGACGTTGTCTCATCGTCTAATCGGCATATGTTGTCAGAATCTGGCGGCTAATGCCGAGGATAATAGCCGCTACAGACAGGCCTCACACTTTCGACGGATGGCCATGGATGCGGAACGCCTGGAGACGTGGGGAGGCTTCCGAGTAATCGGTCTAAGTTGGTGGTATTGGTTCGCCAGCGGCTACGGCGAACGGCCCTTTCAAGCGTTGGTGGTGCTGCTCGGGATCCTGTTGCTATCCGCTCTGATTTACAACCAGGTTGGTTTCGCGCGCTGGGAGCCCAGGTTGGCAAGCGAAATTGATGTGGCGACTGCGAAGCGTGATGAGGTCGGGGCTCCACTAAATTTCACTCGCGCGTTGACGTACAGCGCGGCCGTGATGACTCTGCAAAAACCCGAACCACGACCAGCGACGACCTGGGCCCAGACCGTTGTCCTGCTCGAGACGATTCTTGGTCCAGTGCAGGCCGCGCTACTTGCGCTCGCCATCCGTCGCAAATTCATGCGGTGAAAACCCTACAGCCGCTTCTGACGTAGAACCATCGCCATGTTTGAGATCGAAACCCAGAACCTGACGAAGAAGTTTGACCGGCTGGTAGCCGTGCGCAATCTCAATCTGGAGATTCCCAAAGGTACTATCTTCGGCTTTCTTGGTCCCAATGGATCGGGCAAATCAACCACCGTCAAAATGCTGACCGGGCTCTTGCAGGCAACCTCAGGGGTGGCCCTTATCGGCGGCACGTCGATTCTCGAATCGCCGCTCCAGGTGAAGCGAATGATTGGCGTCTTGCCGGAAGACCTCGCGCTCTTTGACTCACTGACCATCTGGGAGCATCTGTTGCTCAGTGGTCCAATCTATGGGCTCAGCAAAGGCGAAACGAAAAGTCGTGGCGAGCAACTCCTGAAGTACCTGGATCTCTGGGCTACCCGCCAGACCTACGTAGACGAAGCTTCAGCCGGGATGCGCAAGAAGTGTTCGTTGGCGATGGCCCTGCTCCATGACCCGCGCGTCTTGTTTCTGGACGAGCCGTTCGAGGGGATCGATCCCGTCTCTTCGCGGAACATCAAAGATCTGCTGATTCTGATGGCCGGCCGTGGTGTTACCGTCTTTCTTACCTCGCACATTTTGGAGGTGGTTGAACGGCTGGTGCAAAGCTTTGCGATCATCGTGTCCGGTGAGATCGTCTGCAGCCAGACTGTGGAGGACACTCTCCGGGCCGGCGACACTTTGGAAGAGCTATTCTTCAGGCATGTGGTCAGGTACAAAGCCGAGGACCTGGAGTGGATCGGACAACAACAATAATCCGCTACCAGTGGCGCGCCT
>JAMQPH010000486.1 GCA_023717605.1 Pyrinomonadaceae bacterium | reverse complement strand
AACCATCTACGACACGTTGGTTGAGCTTAGGATCCGCTGGCTACCGCAAGCGGTTCTGTGCGTTGAGCTGCTCCTCATTTTTTGAGTTTTGTCCTTGGCAGCCCAAAAAGGCTGCTGCCTCAAGACTTTTAGGGCAAAGCCGTTAAAAGCTAAACATCAGAATCATAACCGTCCGATTGCGTGTGAAGATCTCATAAAAACAGATCATTAGTCGATAATCGAATCGCTCAGTCCGTCGGAAAGATAATCGGTATCGGCATTGCCGGAGCCTCAAAAGCAAGTTGGGTGACTCATCGGAGATGCAAAGCGTTCTGGCACAAAGAACGTGCCAGCGTTGGGGGAACGCCGCAGCAAACAAAAACCAATACGAGCGTAACAAAAGTACCCAATCCTCCAGCGCCTCACCGACCGCGTATCGTTTAGCTTCCCGGTCGTACGCTGAGAGCGTTGGGCCACGGCTACTTCGTGCCATCCGAGAAGGAATACAACGAAGCGCGCGTGCGGATAATTAAACTGTTGCCGGCAATTGCCGGCGTGGCCCAGCACTCTTCGTCAAGGTCGTTCGTTGCCAGGACTTCCCATTGTGCGCCTGCTTTAAGCACAGTCACCTTGCAGCTCGCACTTACCATGAAGATCTTTCCATCGGCCGCTACCGGCGATGCGTAGTATTCTTCGAGCGCCTCAGGTGTGCGACCTATTTTCAGGACCTCTCCAGTCGCGGGATTAACACTCGAGACGATTCCACTCTCTTTCATCAGATACATAACGTCCCGATAGACCAGCGGCGCAGGAATATTTGGATAGGATTTTTGGAGCCGCCAGAGGACGTTCGTCGATGTGACATCACCCTCGCCGCCGCCCAGCCGGATGGCCGTTATGCCGTGGCCCGACGTGCTGGTGCCGGTGCGAACGAAGTCGTATTCCGCTCGATCGATATAGCCATCGCTGTTGGCGTCGAGCCAGCCAAAATGTTCCTGCATCTGCGGCTCGACCTTCATCTCCTCATGCTGGATTCGTTGATCGTTGTCCTTGTCGTATTTCTTCAGGCTGTCATCGTAGGCTGGTAAAAACGGTGCATCGGCGCCTTCACCGTTTACGTAAACCACGTCAGAGCTAAGCGCGGGCACGCCCTTCGGATATGTGCCGACCTTTGTGACCCACCACAGCCGCTTTCCCTTGTCGATGGAATAGGCATCGAGCGTGTTTGAACCGAGAATCAGAACTTGCCGCGTTCCATTTTTGGCCGTGTAAACAACAGGCGTGGACCACCCTTCGTAATTCGTACGGTCTGTTTTCCACAGAACTTTTCCGCTTCGCGCATCGACGGCCAGGAGGAACGAGTTTGCCCGCTGGTCGGCCACCAGTACCAGGGTGTTTCCAGCGAGCACCGGCGATCCCGCCATGCCGTAGAAACTACTGAATGGTCCTAAGGGTAGGCGCCAACGCTCGCTTCCATCTGGTCCGTAACTGATCAAGCCCAGCTCAGCAAAAAAGACAAAGACGTTCTTTCCGTCGCTCACCGGAGTTGGTGAGGCAGCATCGTTGGCCTTGTAAATGGGTGTGTGGCGCGCGCGGGCAACGTCACGCCGCCACAACATCTTTCCCGTTTTTCGATCCAGCGCGAGCGTGACGAGTTTGTCGCCTTCGCTCGCCGTCAGGAAAACGCGATCAGCCGTGACCACCGGCGATGACCGCCCGAACGGTACCGATGCTTTCCAAGCGAGATTCTTCGTAGCGCCAAATTGCGCAGGCAGAGTGGGGCCGTCCGCTACGCCAGTGCCATTTGGGCCGCGGAATTGCAGCCAGTCATTGGTGGCGGCCGACGATGTAGAACGTTTCGAATTCTGGGCGAAAGCCGGGAACGAGACGACCAGAATCGCTAGAGCGACGATGGACCAGAGTTTTGCGACTTCGGTTGCGATGTCTGGTCTTGATAATGATCTTGGGAGTTTCATTCTTATATTCTCGCAGCGGGAGTTGATTGGGGCCGCCGAGGCGTGGAGTCGAACCCGCACCGGGTTAATGTCGGGCGAATATCACAGTTTGGAGTCCACCACCCAGGCACTCTTGAATACGTGGTGGCAGTTTACTCGCTTTGCAAGACCGTGAACAGATCCGAAACGACCGTCACTAAAATCGCCACGACCGTCAGGTGGGCAGAACAACGCGATCTCATTCACACCGGGCTTCAGCCCGGTGTGAAAGTGCACTGGAGAATTTGAGAACCGTTTCAACGGTACCAATATACTTGGCTCAACTACCCATCTTTAGAGCAAGCCCACTCAACGCACAGAACCATTTGCGGTAGCCAATGGATCCCAGCACTCAATCTAAGCAGGCCCCTTTTCACACGGCACCTTGGCCTGGCAGCGTTGAGTGCCGGG
>JAMQPH010000463.1 GCA_023717605.1 Pyrinomonadaceae bacterium | reverse complement strand
CTGTGTCCCACGTGATGGTAAATACTGCAGTGCTTCTTGCGAGGGCACTGGCGACACTATTGAGATCGATTGCGACTGCGGCCATCCGGAGTGCACCGGAAACTTCTAACTCACGGACGCAATCTTTCAGTTCAAAAAGAGGCGCAGCACGCGCCTCTTTTCACTTAAGACCGAGGCGTAGATTAGAGTGTATTCCGCTGCATCCTCGTGAAGCAGTTTTACGTTCTGCCATTCATGCCGAACAGTTAACGCTTTTGCCTGCTCCAGCATGCCTTCCGAAAGATCCACACCGTAGACCTGGCCGGAATTCTCCACGGCTTTAACCAGATGACTAAAGTTGCGTCCGGTCCCACAGCCAACCTCAAGCACGCGGTCACCATTTTTGAGATCCAGGGCTTTGACAGTCCGGCCGCGAATTCCCGGTGGCAGCAGAAACAAATACTCGAAAGCGACATATATTGGTGCCAGCTTGTTATAACGCCGGTGCACAAACTGCGTGTCGTACTCGATCCAGGCCACCGTGAACTTTATTGACTCTTAGCCAGATCCAGAAACTGCCCTGCGAGCCTGGGGCCGGTTCCTTCATCTTCATGTTTGAAAAAGACGAAAGCATCTTTCCAATTCTGATCGCCGATGCGTTTGAACCAGTCAGCGAGGTTCTCCTCAGAATAGTTGACCCGGCGCAGGCGCAGGTAACCCCAGTCAGCTGTTTTGTCGATATGCGATACCGGCAAATCGTCCGTATCTGAAATACAGAGCACGTGGTTCTGACGCGACAGCAACTCCAACACGTCGTCATCGAACCAAGTCGGATGGCGAAACTCGAACGTGGCTTTGGTTTCGTTTGGCAGGCAGGCGAGAAACGACTCCAGCCGCGGAAGATCTTTTTTCATGTTAGGCGGCAGTTGAAACAAGACCGGACCCAGTCGATCCTCGAGCGCGGCCGCGGTGTCGAGCAGATACCTGGTTTCTTGTTCAGTTTCCTTCAGGCGCTTGAAATGCGTGATCCTTTGCGAAGCTTTAACGGAAAACTTGAAGCCGGCGGGCACTTGATCTTTCCAGTTTTCGAGCATGCTCTTTTGCGGCAAACGATAGAACGTATTGTTGATCTCAACGGCCGGCAAACGTGTCGCGTAGTACGTGAGCATCTCCTTGGCCGGAATCTTCTCCGGATAGAAGTTGCCCTTCCATTCTTTGTAACTGTAGCCGCTGGTGCCTACGTAGAGAGTCATTCAACCTTCCGAAAAGACTTCAGCACTTGGGAAATCAAGGTGTGACTGACTGCTTGATCAGGATGTTCGTTTTGTTATCTTCGGTGGCTATGGTCGCAGTTACATTCTGGTTCCTTAAGACGAAACTGGTAGAGGTAAGCCGCATGGTCTTGGTCGGTTTAAGAGTTCCTTCGTACCAGGCCAGGACTCGGTCAAGAGAATCGCCAGTCTGCAGCTGAATGGCCCGCCCCTCGTCGCTGGTCATATCGACCACTGTCTGCGCACCAGGATAAATCAGCGCTGCGCTGTCGGTCGTATGGCTGTGGCTTCTGATTCTGACAAATGCCACCGACGAGATGATTGCAATGATGATGGCCAGGACGACGCCCCCGACCAACAAAGCCATAGGGATCTTTCGCCGTGATGGCGGCGCATGTCCGCCGAGGCTCACAGCCGCTGCTGAATTGCCCACTGAGTTTTTCAGCGAACCGGGGCCAGGACTGGTCGCTCTTGGGTCCAAACGCTGAGTGGCGACACCCTCGATCCGTTCATTCAAGTTGCGCGTCGGTTCTTCCGATGTGATCACGGCACTACCGGACGTCACAGGCGCGCCGCACTGCCGGCAGAAGTTTGCCCCCGGGAATAGCTCGGCGCTGCATGCGGAACATCGAATAGTGCTCATTACGAAACAAAATACAGCCGGCATTTGTTTTGGGCAAGCGTCGTCGGCGGTAGCAAATGCGGCCGCTAAGGCTTCGCCGCCTGATGTGAGGAAGTGGCTACGCCTTCAAGGTCGTTATTAATGAGTGGGGCTCCGCCCCGGGGGCACAGCGCCTAAAATTCAAAGTAACCTAACGGCGTGGCATAGCCATCGCCTCACATCAGGTGGCATAGCCGTAGCGACAACCAGAAGCCTGTTTCGCATTGTTAATGCGAAACTGAACCATGGGCCTTCTGACACGTGCCTCATTGTCGGCCCCGCGACTTTGTGATACACAGAGCGACAAACTGGAGTCGTTAGCTCCGCAACTTTTCCCGAGGAGTCATCGCCAGAACCTATGTCCACGGTCACCACTAACATCGAATCGCTGTCCCAGGAAGAACGCGTGTTTCCGCCGCCGGTCCCGTTTTCAGAAAAAGCGCACATCAAATCGATGGCGGAGCTTGAGGGCATTCGCCGTGAAGCTCACGAGCATCCGGAGGAGTTTTGGGCCCGCATGGCTCAGGAGCTTCATTGGTTCAGGAAGTGGGATACGGTTTTACAGTGGGAGCCGCCTCATGCTCAGTGGTTCGTAGGGGGCAAGATAAATATTTCCTACAACTGTCTGGATCGACACCTCTCCAACGGGCGGCGACACAAGACCGCGTTGATCTGGGAAGGCGAACCCGGCGAACAACGCACGCTGACTTATGAGCAATTGCACGCTGATGTCTGCCGCTTCGCGAATGCTTTGAAGCAGTTAGGGATCCAGAAGGGTGACCGCGTGGCGCTCTACATGCCGCTGATACCTGAGCTGGCAATATCGATGCTGGCCTGTGCGCGCATTGGCGCTACACACTCAGTTATTTTCGGAGGTTTCTCCAGCACTGCCCTGGTCGATCGCATCAATGATGCCAGCTGCAAGCTCGTGGTGACTGCTGACGGCGGATGGCGACGAGGCTCTGAAGTGAAATTGAAGGCCGCGGTCGACGAAGCCCTCAAACAAACGCCGTCGGTTGAAGCCTGTATCGTCGTGCGTCGAACGGCCGTGCCTGTCCACATGGAAGCGGGGAGAGATCGCTGGTGGCATGAGCTGATGGAAACTGTCGATGCTAACTGTCCGGCTGAAGAATTGGACAGCGAGCATCCGCTCTTCATTCTCTACACATCAGGAACTACCGGAAAGCCGAAAGGCATTTTGCATACGACGGCCGGTTACCTGTTGCAGACTCACCTGACGACCAAGTGGGTGTTCGATCTCAAAGACGAAGACGTCTACTGGTGCACGGCGGATATTGGCTGGGTTACCGGACACAGTTACGTTGTATATGGTCCACTTTCAAACGGCGCGACTGTGCTCATGTACGAAGGCGCCCCGAACCATCCGCAGCCGGACAGGTTCTGGAGCATCGTCGAGCGCCATCGCGTTAACATTCTCTATACCGCTCCCACCGCAATTCGCGCTTTCATAAAGTGGGGGGAGCAATGGCCATTGAAGCATGACCTCAGCAGTCTGCGTTTGTTAGGCACCGTCGGCGAGCCAATCAATCCCGAAGCTTGGATGTGGTATCGCGAGGTCATCGGCAAAACTGTTTGTCCAATAGTTGACACCTGGTGGCAAACCGAAACCGGAGCGATCATGATCACGCCACTTCCCGGAGCCACTCCTACCAAACCCGGTTCCGCTACCAAGCCTTTTCCCGGAATTGAGGCCGACGTGATGTCCAGAGACGGCCAGCCCGTGGGTCCAAATGAGGGTGGCTACCTCGTGATCAAACGTCCCTGGCCCTCTATGTTGAGAACGATCTGGGGTGATGACGAACGCTACCGAGAACAGTACTGGTCGCAGATTGACGGCATCTACTTCGCCGGCGACGGCGCACGGGTGGACGAGGACGGCTACTTCTGGATCATGGGGCGAATCGATGATGTGATTAATGTCAGCGGCCACCGGCTGGGAACCGCGGAGGTGGAAAGCGCGCTGGTATCGCACGCGGCGGTGGCGGAAGCAGCCGTAGTGGCGCGTCCTGATGAACTGAAAGGATCGGCCATCATTGCGTTCGTCACTTTGGAAGGCACACACACTCCGTCAGATCAGCTTAAGGAGATATTGCGGGCCCACGTCACCAAAGAGATTGGCGCACTCGCGCGACCCGAAGAAATACGCTTCAGCGATATGCTCCCAAAGACTCGCTCCGGCAAGATCATGCGGCGCTTGTTGCGTGAGATTGCTACCAGCGGATCAGTTGCGGGCGACGTGACGACGCTGGAAGATTTTTCGGTGCTTGAGAAGTTGCGCGCAGAAGAAGAGTGATCATTTATGTGTCAGGAAATACTGCCAGTTTTTGCCAAAGCGTTATAAACTCTGCGGTAAGTAGATCCGGATAAGGAGTTGAAATGATGCCTCGCCACACGGAAGTCGACGGCCGCTCAGGGCCACGTTATCTAGTGAGTTTTGAAGTGCGCGCGGAATGGGACGAGCCCGACGGGGCTCACATTCTCTCGGAGGGAACGACAGAGAATGTCGGCCCTGAAGGAACGCTAGTACATCTGCCCAAAAAACTTCCCGACGTAGGCAGTCGTGTCCGGCTCGAGGTGCAAAGTGATGACGGTACAAAGCTGCAGGTCATTGCCGAGGTACTGCGCATTGAACGCAACCCGGGGCATCCGCTGGCCGCGCTTCAGCTACTCGGCGAGACTGACGAATGGAGGGGCTTGATCTGGGAGCCCGCCGCACCACGGATCTTCACTCCCCCGCCACCAGAGGGCGATGAGGAGGAAGAAGAGAGTGAGGATGACGACGAACTAACCAACTGAGAGAATCATTCATGAAAATCCCCCCGACTACTTTGCCGGATCATGACCGGCGCAAATTTCCCCGTTTTTACGTTAGCTCGCATTTGATACTCGCCATCGAAGATGAAAGTTTGAAAGAGTCAATCGGGCTTGGCGAGCCTGGGGACATCAGCCTGGGTGGGTTGCGCGTGCGCAATCTTCCGGCCTGTGAAAATGTCACGGTTGGTGATCGGCTCGGGCTTTTACTCATGGATCGAGAAGAAGCCTGCACCATGCGTGGTGAAGTGGTTCATCATGGCACGGCAGACACGTTTGGCGTCGAATTCCGTGACATGAGTCCTTCCGAAAACCGGGCCGTGCGCGGCATCATCAAGCGACTATACTGACCGTCGAGTCGGAAAATAGTGAGCAGCAGAGAGGAATCCAAAGAGGTAGCGCGAACTGCCGCAAAGGCGGCAGTTGAGGCGTCATGGCCGCAGACCCGTGTCATCCTGCGTGTGATCGTCATAGTGCTGGTGGTGGCAATCACAATTTGGATACTCGTCAAGCTAACAGGTCTGATCCTGCTCCTCATCTTCTCGGTCTTTTTCGCCTATCTCGTCTCGCCTCTGGTGGACTTTCTGCGGCGGCCCATAGTCATCTCGAGAAGGCCCCGAGTAATGCCACGAGTGCTGGCTATTTCCCTCGCCTACGTGATTCTCATCGGAGCTATTGTGATTGCCGTCTACTTGCTGGTACCACGTCTGGGCAGCCAGTTTCCGGAGTTTGCTCAGCAAGCTCGGGGTTACTGGAGAGACTTCGGCACCAGTACGCAGCGACTGAATGAGTATTTGCGGATGCGATTGCCGCCACCGGTCATGGAGGCGATAAACAGCGAGGTGCCACGAGCAGTGGAAGGTGTCAGGGGAACGTTCGTCCTGGTGGTCGAACACATGTTGGGTTGGATCGCATACATACCATGGTTATTCCTGATTCCGATCCTGAGTTTCTTCTTCTTGAAAGACGCTGAAGAGTTTCGCCGCTCCGCGCTACAGATGCTTCCTCGTGGACGCTGGCGCTGGCGCGGCGACGAGTTTTTTCAAGACATTAGCAGCACCCTCGCAGCCTATGTCCGAGCTCAATTGACGGCTTGTTTATTCATTGGAGCTGTTTGTTCGATTGGCTTCGCCCTGCTGGGTATTCCCAGCCCCCTGGTGCTTGGCTTCATAGCCGGAATTTTTGAATTCGTTCCCCTAATTGGCCCACTCCTGATTGCTGTGCTTGCCGCCTTTGTGGCCACACTTCATGCGGGTCCCTTCTCCGCGTTGATTGTCCTTCTGTTTCTCGGCGTGCTGCGCCTGGTGCAGGACTATGTGGTCTACCCCAAACTCATTGGTCAGGGTATACACCTTCATCCCCTGGCGGTAATTATTGCCATTCTTTCCGGAGCCGAACTGGCCGGGGTTGCGGGAATCTTCCTCGCCATTCCCGTGGTTGCGATACTTACGGTGAGTTACCGGCACTGGTTGGAACACCGGGGCAGCGAGGGTTTGGCAGATATTCTACAAACCACGACCGCATCTGAATCTGAGGCCGGCGCTGCGCTCATTGGGGACAATCCTGACGACATGGAACATCCGCACCTGAATACCACTCCGGAAGAGATGGCTCGCGCCCGCCCGGACCTCACAACGGGAGAGCTGAAGATGCCGACCGAGTAATCGCCAAAACTGAGCTCTAAAGGCGTAGGGATCAGGTCGGATCATTTTCCATTTGTCATTTCTCATTTTTCATTCGCGGATTTGTTTACTTCTTGTTCGTGTCGTTCGTGTGAGTTCGTGGATCGTTCTGTTCTCTCAACCAGGGAAACGATCCACGAAATAACACGAACCGACACGGAATGAGATTCTGAAAATGGCTAAATGAAAAATGACAAATGACAAATGGAAAATGGGCCGACCACAAAACCAACGCTGTGCCACTCTCCGTCTATCGCGCTTCACTAATTAGTACAACATCATTGGTCCAGAAGCCGCGGGAGAGCAGGACGCGACCGTCAGCAGAGAAATCAAAAGAGTAAAATTGTTCTTTGGTGAATCTTGTTAGCTGCTTCGTGGGACTCGAATCAAGAGGCTTGAGCATCAGATTGGTTACGCCGTTGCGGAAATCGATGAAAAGCACTCCGGTTCCATCCTCCGTCCAATGAATAACGCTGTTGGCGGTGGCGGGACTTTGCGGAACGTCCAGAAGTTTGGTGGCCGCGCCTCCCTCAAAGGGAACAATCGCAATCTTCCAGAATGCATTAGGCTTGTCTTCTTTTTGCCAGACTGCAATCAACTTTCCGTCAGGAGAAACCACAGGTCGCATGGAAAGCGCGGTAGTAACCTGCAATGCTGGGCCACCACTGACCGGCATTTTCCATACTGTTGGGGTACCGGCGATGTTGTGCTGATAGAGCACCCATTTGCCATCCGGCGACACTTCCGGCCAGTTGCTCTCTTCCTGATCCTTGGTCATCTGCACAGGATTGCTGCCGTCCCGTTCCATCCGCCAGAGCTGCCAGGAACCAGACCGGTTTGAGTGAAAGAATACATAACGACCGTCCGGCGTAACGGCAGGCGCATAATTTCGACCGGCGCCGGCTGTCAATTGCTTCTGGCCGGTGCCATCGGCTGCCATTTCCCACACATCTGCTGCTCCGCTCGCATCGGACGCGTAGAGTATTGCGCCTTCCGGCGTCCAGATGAGATCGAAGAAGCGTCCTGCGCCGGAAGTGACCGGCCTCGGATTTCCAGGGTCTCCTTTGGCGCCAACAAAAATGCTGGTGAGCGTTTGGCGTTGCACGGTAAGCAACACATCAGAGCTTGTAGGAAGACTCACGCCTCGGTAGTCATTCGCATCATTCGTGATTCTGCGCAAGTCACGCTCCGGATACCCGACACGCCAAAGGTGAAGAAATCCTGATGAGGAGTCCTGGCCGGTGACAATCAGTGCAGTGCCATCCGGAATCCATGCAGTTTGGCCGATCTCCTGCCACCTCTTATTGACCAGCTCGCGTTCAGTGCGATCCGAAAGTCGGAGTTCTGTCAACTTCATGAAAAAGCCGTTTGCGTCTGCCGTCTGGGTGACACAGGCCATCGTAGAACCATCCGGCGACCACGCCGGTGCGGTACTCATTGAGAAGTGTTCCGGATACTTCCTGATGGCGAGTCGCTGTTCTCCGGAGCCGTTCTGATCGGAAACCATGAGCGCGTCTTCGCCCTCCGTCGCATTACTGCGAATGAAAGCATACTGCTTTCCGTCAGGCGAAAAACTAATCGGGCTATCAACTCCGCGTGCCAGCTCCTTGACCGAGCCACCCAGAGCGGGCACCTGATAAAGAACTCCGGTCCCGCCGTCGGTGCCTGGAACCACGTAGTAAACGTACGTGCCATCGTACGAGAACGTCAGTCCTCTATACTCGATCTCCGCGGGCGGCACGATGCGAATGCTGTTGGCCACCGCCATTTGTCTTACCCAGATACCCTGCTTCCCCACCTCATCCATCACGTACGCTGCATACTTGCCGTCCCTGGAGATTGCGGCGTTCACGACGTTGCCGCTGGCCGTCAGCTTTTCGATCTTCGTGGTAATGAAGCGTGCTGGAGGTTTTAGGAGAGCCTTGTAACCGAGGTAACCAAAAAACGCTGCCGCCAGGAGGACGAGCGAAGCTGCAACTCCCAACATCCAGGCTCTCTCTCGCCGATGATCCCGGTGGACGGCATTGACAGCATCAGCAAGACTTGGAGTTCTGTCAGTACTCGGTCCGGTTTGGGTTACCACGAAGTGAGAAGGTCCGGAAATATGACCCGCGCCAATGCCCACAGAGCCCGGGTGCGTCGCCAGTACTCTTTCCTTCAAACCCACTCGCTTCAGCAGATCGGCAAAACGGTGATCGTCACGAAGGGAGTCGAGCCAGGGATCGGTGCCTAACCAGATCAGCCATTCATCCCGAACCTCAATTGCCCTCTCCAGAGATTCAAATGATTTGTCGCGCTCTCCGAGTCCGATGTGAATCCACGCGAGGAAGTAGGGCGAAACAAATCGCTGCTCGTTCAACTTCTTCAAGTGTTCCAGAACAGCCTGCGCTTCTTCGCGTCTGCCGCTGGTTGCTAGAACGTAGCCCATTGCCGACAAGGGAACCACGGAGCCAGACATCAGTTCCATCGCTCGATTCAAGGCGTTGATCGATTCTTCATAACGGCCCAAACGCTCGTAGACGAATCCCAGCAGCAGGTGACCGTTGCTGAAGTTTCGGTCTATCTCCAGCGCAGCTTTTAGTTCCTTTTCCGCCTGCAAGTACTGGTGCGCGTGATAATAAGTCCAACCTGCAATTGATCGATCCATCAGTGACAGTGGATTGATCTCCTGGGCATGCTTTATCTCGACAATGGCTTCGTCGAAGCGGCCCTGGGCCGCAAGCAAGTTGGAATACCACTGGTGCGCTGGTCCATAGTTGGGATTGAGCTCCAGGGAACGTTTGAAGCGTTGTTCCGCTCCCTCCCAGTCCCAGTCGTAACAAAGATTCGTGAACGCGAGAGCGGCATGGGCCTCCGCGAGCTCATCATCCAGATCCAGCGCTCTAATTGCGGCCGCTTTTGCTTGTGAGAAATTCTCGCCTGGGGAGCCAATACCGAAGATGGCTGCCCAGTTGTAGTAATCCGCTATTCCCACGTAGGCCTGGGCGTATTCCGAGTCGAGACGAATGGCGTCATTAAACTGTTCGAGTGCTTTTGCAAAATCGTCTGGTGTAAAGCGATTCCAGAAATAACGGCCTTTGAGAAACGCCCGGTACGCGTCAGAATTTTCCGTCTCGCGTCTGAGAAGCACTTCCCGCTCTTCGCCGGTTAGGCGAGGCACGAGAGCATTCGCAACTTGTTCGGAAATCGAATCCTCGACTGAGAATAGGTCTGTGTAGTTTTCGTCAAACTTCGCCGCCCAGAGCGGGTTCCCATCGCGCATTCTGACAAGCTGCACCGTGAGTCGCAGCCGATCCCCGGCGCGCTGAATGCGTCCGTCGAGCACATATCCAACGTTTAATTCCTGACCAGCTGCCAGAATGTTGTGCGTGCCGTCAAAATACTTCACCACCGCGCTGGTGGGCCGCACCATGATGCGTTCCAGATTGCTAAGCTTGGTAATAATCGCATCGGCCAATCCCATTCCTAGAAATTCATCAGCCTTCTCTTCGACCCGTAGAACCTGGAACGGCAGGACAGCCAATGAACGCGCTGCCGTGGATGGGTCGGCAGTATCTGCTTCCGACTGTACGAGCGAGGGAAAGTACGACGGCGCCGAAACCGGGTGACCTTCCAGATAACGGCCGATGTCTGCTGACAACTCTTCGACGGAGCCGTAACGCTTGGGGATCTCCTTTCGCATCGCCTTCAATACGATGTTGTCGAGGCTGCCGGAGAGTTCTCGTCTAAGCTGTTCCGGGGTGGTGCTGCGCGCTCTACTGACACTATCGGGCGTGATTTCGATTGGGTCGCGTCCCTCAACCGTAAATACTTCAATGAGATTAACTGCCACGCTGGGCAAGTCGGGCTCGACTTCGCACACTATCCGCGCCAGATCATAATTGGACAGATGGCCCTTTATTCGATAAGGGCGATGATCGGTCAGCAGTTCGTAAAGCAGCACACCCAGGCTGTAAACATCACTAGTGGCGGAGATGGTCTCGCCCCGCACTTGCTCTGGGCTGGCATACTCCGGCGTCATCATTCGCACTGCTGCGGTGGTGGGATCCAGGACTTGTGACGACAGGTCCGGGTTCAGAAGCTTGGCGATGCCGAAATCAAGCAGCTTAGGTATGCCAGCCGCCGTGACCAGGATGTTGGTTGGTTTCAGATCTCGATGGATGACAAGATTCTCGTGAGCGTAGTGGACCGCGGCGCATACCTCGCGAAACAGTTTCAACCGGTCAACAATCGACAGTCGATGCTCATCACAATACCGGTAGATCGGATGGCCCTCGACATACTCCATGACGAAGTAAGGAAGCCCGTCTTCGGTACTCCCTCCGTCAAGAAGTCGAGCAATGTGCGGATGATCGAGGCTGGCGAGGATCTGACGCTCGTTGCGAAAGCGGCGAACGATGAAATCGGTGTCCATGCCGCGCTTGATAAGCTTGATGGCGACGCGTTTCCTGTATTCGTCATCCGCCCTCACCGCCAGGTAAACCGACCCCATGCCACCGCGCCCAATCTCACGCTCAATTCGGTAAGATCCCAGGCGTTTGCCGATAATCGTGGGCGTTGCCTCCCCGACCATGGTATCGGTGAGAGCGTTGCCGAATGCCGGAGAGTCTATCGAGCTTCCGGCACGCTCGAGAGAGAGCAGCAGCGTTTCTACCTGATTGCGCAGCGTAGTGTCATCTTTGCAAACGCTGTCCAAAAAGGCAGCTCGGTCTTCCGGAGCCCGCTGGAGGACGGCTTCGAAAACTTCTTCAACTTTTTTCCAGTGTTCGGGGGTCACTGCTTTATATTATTCGGTAATTATCAACTCATGGTGACTATCCGCTGGAAGCTACACCGAGCCTGTAACTCCTGCGCAAAAATCATTCGGGATTTGCGATTAACTAAAAGAAATCGATCAACAACGGAGACTGAAACGAGAATAAGGTTTGCCAGTAAATGAGTCAAACCAGTGAGAGTTGTAGGGGCGTAAGTGGCATAGACTTCAGTCTGTGATTTGCGGCTGCGAAAACGTCAAGGTTGGATGACCCACCGGGGCGCCTACACAGACTGAAGTCTATGCCACTTACGCCCCTACAAATCTCACCGGCTGCTCAGAAGCTTGACAACTCGAAACACGGGATAACTCGCGGCCAAGAGGAGCAGCGCATAGACACTGTTGCGCCTGTCGCTCGCGACTGCGCCACCCAGAAACAGGATCGATCCCAGCAGAGCCAGTGCGGTGGTCCAGGGATAGCCCCAGGCACGATAGGGACGCTCCTTCTCCGGCTCCCGCCAACGCAGCACAAAAACTGAAATGAACGACAGCGTGTAGTTGGTGACAAAGAAGAACGCCAGTACAGTAATGACTTTTTCGAATGTTTGGCCGAAGACGATGAAAAGCACAGCCACGGCTGTACTCACGAAGAGGGACACGGTTGGAGTTCCACCTTCGTTGACGTGTGCGGCCTTCCGCACGAAGAGCCCATCTCGACTCATCGCAAACAGCACACGCGTAGCCATCAGGTGTAAAGCATTGATTGCACTGAGCATCGACACAATGGTCAACGATCTGAAAACGGTGTCGCCGTATCTGCCGAAGATCACCTCGGCTGCGGCGCCTGCGGCAAAGCCTTGTCCGGCAATTTTTGATAGCGGCAATACGTATAGCAGGGCCAGATTGACCAGCAGATAAATTGCGATGACGGCAAGCACTCCGCCGAATAGTGCCCGAGGAATATCCCGCCCCGGACGTTCAACCTCCTCAGAAAAATAAACCACGCCAGCCCAACCGTCGTAGGTGTAGATCACTGATTGCAACGCCAACACAAAGGCAGCGAGTAGCGGAAGTCCTGCGGGCATCGCTTTCGCTGCCTCAGACACTGCGCCCTGACCACCCAGCAGAAACGCCGCGACTATAAGAGTCAGGAAGGCCAGGGCCTTCAACAGACTCGTAACATTCTGAACATTGCTGCCCCAGATAATTCCGCGCCATTGTAAGAGCGCAAAAAAGACCGCGATCGAGACAGCGATCGGAGCACTCTTACCTGCGAGGGAGGGGAATAATGCGCCCGCGAATTCACCGACTACGATGGCGACTGCCGCAGTACTGCCGCAGCTTGAGATCCAGTCGCTCCAACCCACAATGAATCCTGCATACTCGCCCAGTGCATAGCGAGCAAATACATACTGACCACCGGAACGCGGGATCATCGCTCCCAGCTCAGCCACCGAAATGGCTCCCAGGAGTGCGTACAAACCGCCAACGACCCAAACGCCGAGAAACATCCAGGCATTCGGAAGCAGTTCGGCAATGACGCCGGGAGTACGGAAAATTCCGGCGCCAATGGTGTTGCCGATAATTACGGCCAAACCAAAGCCAACACCCAGGACTTTTAGAAGCCGGCCGCCGCGCTCAATTTGTTGTGGGACGGTTGCTGAAGTGTTTTGCAAAGAGGGACTCATTTTCCATATGTCATTTGGCACTTCTCATTTGTCATTGGAAGAAACTGATCTGCTGTAGTTGATCTTTTTGTGGACTTCAGTTGTGAGCGCGTCGTCACCAGCGTCCCTCGTTGTTGCGCATCGACTGCGGCCAATTGGATGAGTTCAGCTAGATGAGTTCCTGCAATGACAAATGAGAAATAATGAGAAATGTCAAATGACATATGGAAAAGGTTCTCGACTCATCGACTCTTAATGAACCCCTCGTCAGCAGTCGAGCGCAGCCCAGATTGAAGATCCGCATGCAGTAAGCGGTGAAACAAATGTTCGCCGGCTTCCCTTCGCACCGAGAGTCGCCCGGCATTGTAGGCACGTGAACTCAAACCGCGTTGCACTGACTTGCAAATCGAAACGTCTTCGTCCTGGATCCTTTGACCTACCTCGATGCTGGCTCGATTGCGCTCGCGCGCTGATTCGGAGACGTCAGGAAAGTAAAAGTCGAAAATTACTTCCGACTTGTCGACGCCCAAAGGAATTACCAAATTCGTGTCCATTACGCCGTCGTACAAGTTGATCATGAAGTTAGGATAGATCCAGTAGTAGAGCGCGCGGTCCCCTTTTCTGACCGCGCCCGTTTCCGGTTCAGCGCCGTCGCTGACGATGGGACTCGATTGCAAACAGAATCGTTGGCCGTTCTCAATCGTGTAGTTGCTGTAGTCGAGCACGCTGTCCAGGCCCTTGTGTAGGTAAGGAACGTGGTAGCCACCGTCTAGAAAGTTGTCGACGAAGACTTTCCAGTTACAGTCGAACTCGTAGTGACGCCGTTCCATCCAGTGCAGCTTCTCGATACCAAGCGGACGGATCTGGTTGATCAGATCCGCACCTAGGAAACTTTCGAGTTCGGACTGTTCGTTATTCGACAAAGGCCCGGAGGTGGCGCCACTTTCGACCCTGACAAAAACCCAGTTTTCCCAAACGCTGGTTTGAACCGGCAGAAGCCCGTTGGCGGCGCGGTCGAAGTTACATACTCCTGAGAAGTCGGGCGTGCCTTTCAACTCTCCTGCCAGCGAGTAAGTCCAGCCGTGGTACGGACAACGAAGCTGGTTGGCCTGGCCCTCGGGCTCAGTCATCACTGCTGCGGCATGGTGCCGGCAGGCGTTGAAGAATCCGCGCAACATTCCATCGGTTCCTCGAACCACAACGATCGGCTCGCCGGCTATCTCGCTGGTGACATATTGACCCGGCTCACGCAACTGATCGACGCGACCTGCCAGCTGCCATGAATTATTGAAGACGGTTTGCAGCTCAAGATTGTAGAGATTTTGATCTGTGTACCACTGAGCTGGAATGGTCAAGGCTTCCTCAAGGGGAGCTTTTGGGTTGTAGCTGTCGATGATCTGCACTAGGGATGGTTTCATGCTTTCGATTTTTGAATGACAACCTGGTCTGATCCGCTGCAGCAGAACCAATCTTCAACAGGACGGCTCGAGCATCGCTAAGTTGCAGGTCAGGAAGGGTTCATTTTCCATTTCTCATTTTCCATTTCTCATTTCTCATTTGCCACTTGCGGATCTCATTTCGTGATGTTTCGTGTCATTTCGTGGATCGTTTGCTTGGCTGCGAGATGAGAACGATCCACGAAACAACACGAACGGACACGAACAAGAAGTCGACGATGCCAAATGACCGAATGCCAGATGAAAAATGAGAAATGAAAAATGGAAAATGTACCCTTCCTGACTGCAATTTACCGAACGAACTCTCTTGGATCACAGACAAGCCTCTACAGACATCAGAACAAAGTTCTACAACGGCGGCGTGGCTGTCTTCCGCTTTGGATTGAAAAACGGCGTCTTCACAACTCTCGCTCCCACGCGATGACGAACTGCTTCTACCGTGATCTCAAACTGGACCTTCGTTCCCGGCTTAGCGCACTCACTCTTAATCGTCGCCAACGCGATCATTTTCTTTAGCGTCGGCGACCAGGTGCTCGAAGTTGCTTTGCCAACCTGAGTCCCATCCTTGAACGCCGGCACCGCAACGCGCGAGGCAATCGGCGACACCGCGGGTGGTAACCCTACCGCCTCATACAAGGCTTCAACTTCCGGCCCATCAATCTCCAACCCGACAATCTCACGCGCGTGGCCGCGCTTCTGCTCAGCAATCAGCGCCGCCTGTCCTACAAAACGGTTCTTATCGAGACTGACAAGGCGGCCCAGGCCCATCTCAAACGGTGAATACCTCTGCTCATCAATCAACGCCTTCTTGCTGCTATTGAAATCGACATCGATCAAAAGCAAACCAGCTTCGATTCGAGACACGTCAAGCGCCAACATGCCCGCCGGATGAATGTCGAAAGCCTGGCCCGCATCAATCAAAGCGTCCCACACCTTCAGTGCGTGCTCTGACGGAACCCAGATCTCATATCCGAGGTCTCCGGTGTACCCGGTGCGGGAAATGTCTACTGGAATGCCGGCGATTTTGCCCCGAGTCACCCGGAAATATTTCAGGCCTTCAATCTCCGCTCCTTCAACCACAGTTTTCAGGAGGCGTGCGGATGTGGGTCCCTGCAGCGCGAGCGCTGACACAGTCTCTGAAATATCTTCGATGTCAACATTCATACCCGCGGCGTTCTGTGTGAACCAGCGCAGGCTTGGATCTGCGGCCGTCCAGCGATAAGTGTTTTCTTCCAGTCGCGAGACGGTGCCGTCGTCGATTACCTTACCGCGCTCATCGCACCAGGGCGTATAGACCACCTGGCCTACAGAGACCTTGCGCATGTCGCGAGTAATAATTCGATCCACGAGGCGCGTAGCGTCTGCACCCGTTAATCTGTATTTGAACAATGGCGAGATATCGATCAGCGCAGCCGCATTACGAATCGCATTGTACTCGTGTTCGTGATGAGGCTCGTACGAGCTGACGGCGTAGTATCCAGACCACTCGCGATAGTTCAGGCTTTCGCAGAGCTGGAAGGTTCTTTCGTGAAAAGCAGTTCCGATGGGCATTGTTGAGTGAACTCCGATGCAGAGCGGGCGTAGTTTAGAGTTCAAGCTTTAGCTTGTCCGCACCGATAGCTGCAACCTAAAGGTTGAACTCTAAACTTCCGGAATCAAACCCTACAGCTACTTCAAGCTCCGGCTGTTTGTCAGAGCGAGCGATTATAAGTATGCTAACGATTCTTCAGCAAGCTGCAATACCGATTAACACATGAATACTCAATACGACGTCGTCGTCATTGGCGGCGGACATAATGGCCTGGTTAATGCCGCTTATCTTGCCCGGGCCGGGAAAAAAGTGCTGGTTCTGGAGCGGCGGCACGTGCTGGGCGGCGCTGCCGTAACCGAAGAAGTATTTCCCGGTTTCAAGTTTTCCGTCTGCTCCTACGTCGTTTCCCTGCTCCGCCCCGAGATAATTCGAGAACTCGATCTACCGCGTCACGGCTTGGAAATTCTTCCCCTTGACGGCACATTCACCCCGATGCCGAACGGCGATTATTTGTGGCGTGTCAACGATCACGCGAAGACACGACGCGAAATCGCACGCCATTCGAAACTAGACGCCGAGGCCTACGACGAATACGGCAAAGCCATGATCGAGATGGCCCATTTCGTAAAGCCCATCATGAGCATGACTCCGCCAGATCCCACTTCACTAAATGTGAAGGGGTTGAAGGATCTGCTGTTCCTGGGGCGCAGATTTCAGCATCTGCCGGCGGAAGATAAATATAACCAGGTGCAGTTGATGACCATGAGCGCGGTGGATTTTCTGGATCAGTGGTTTGAAACTGACGTGCTCAAGGCAACGATGTCGGCCTCCGGAATTATCGGCACGTTTCTGGGCGTGCGCAGTCCGGGCACTGCATACGTGTTGCTGCATCACTACATGGGCGAGATCGACGGCGCTTTTCGTTCCTGGGGACTTTCACGTGGTGGTACCGGAGCTATCTCAAACGCGATTGGGGACGCCGCGCGCGAGGCTGGAGCAGAGATTCGCACAGAAGCACCGATTGAAAAGATCATTCTCAAGAACGGTCAGGCGAAGGGCGTGGTATTGAAGAACGGCGACGAAATCTACGCCGAAGTGATTTCGTCGAGTGTCGATCCGCGGCTGACGTTCATGAAGATGGTCGGCCAAGACCATCTGCCCGACGACTTTGCCGATGACCTCAAGCGCTACAAATACCGCGGCTCATCAGGGAAGGTAAATCTTGCGCTTGACGGACTGCCCAACCTGATCGCGCTTCCCGGACCGGGACACCACTTGCGCGGGGCCATCTCGATCTCGCCGTCGGTGGATTACATGGAGCGGGCTTACGACGACGCTAAGTATGGCCGCTTCTCGCGTCGCCCGTATATCGACATCGTGATTCCGAGTTTGACTGATCCATCCGTCGCGCCGCCGGGCAAACATGTGATGTCGTGTTTCGTGCAATACGCGCCGTACAATTTGAAGGAAGGAAACTGGGACGACAAACGCGAAGAGTTTGGCGATACAGTTATCGACACGATTGCCGAACATGCCCCCAATATTAGAGATCTGATCCTTCACCGCCAGGTGTTGACCCCCTTGGATATTGAACGCGACTTTGGTCTGTCGGAAGGAAACATCTTTCAAGGCGAGCTCACGTTGGAGCAACTCTTCTTCCTGCGGCCCGCGCCTGGCTGGGCGCAATATCGCACTCCCATTCGCAATCTCTACATGTGCGGATCAGCAACCCATCCCGGTGGCGGCGTAATGGGAGCGCCGGGACGCAACGCCACGATGCAACTCTTGAAGGATTGGAAGCGCGGAAAAGTATAAGAGTATTAGCCGCGGATAAACGCGGATATGAAGAAAGAGTTATGAGACGGTTTTGTTTGAGGCTTTTTCAGATCCACGGGTATCCGCGCAAATCCGCGGCTGAATTTTGGCTGGATTAGCTCTCACCAAGAATGGCAAATTACGACATCATCATTATTGGCGGCGGGCATAACGGACTCGTGGCCGCCTGCTATCTCGCCAAGGCGGGATTGAAGACCCTGGTTCTCGAACGGCGTGGGGTTGTCGGTGGCGGAGCCACTACCGAAGAGATCCATCCCGGATTCCGTTGCTCAACTCTCGCGCACGTCGCTGGTCCATTATTTCCTGATATCGTCAAAGATCTGAAACTAGCTCATCACGGACTTGAGACAATAAATCCCGAGGTTCGCGTCCTGGCTCTCGACCTTAGTGGCCGATCTCTGGTTATCTACAACGACGCACAACGCACGTCTGCGGATCTTGAGAAGATCTCCGCCCACGACGCCAAAAGCTATACGGAATTCGCTTCCAGTTTCTCTCGTATTGGACGTGTCCTGTCACCATTGCTGAGGATGACGCCGCCCTCGATTGATAAGCCCGCGCCGGGCGAACTTCTGAATTTGGGCCGGTTGGGCCTGTCGTTTCGCGGACTGGGTAAGAAAGACGCCTATCGCCTGCTTCGGTGGGGACCGATGGCGGTTGCGGACCTGGTGGCCGAATGGTTCGAGACCGAATTGTTGCGCGCCACCGTCGCCGCGCGCGGTATCTTCGGTGCGTTCGCTGGACCATGGTCCGCTGGGACCAGCACCGGACTCTTGTGGCAAGCGGCCATGGACGGTCACGCAGTGGGCCCAGCGTCCTCTGTTAAAGGTGGAATGGGAGGGCTCACGGCAGCACTGACGAAAGCTGCCACCGATGCCGGTGTAGAAATCAGGACCAAAGCTGATGTGGAGCGAGTTCTGGTAGGCGAGGGGAAGGCGTCAAAGGTCGTGCTAAAAAGCGGCGAGGAGATTCCTGCGCGCGCTGTGGTTTCAAACGCAGACCCGCGCACGACATTCCTGAGCTTGGTGGATCCGGTCGATCTCGACCCTGACTTTTTGTTGAAGATTCGTAATTACCGAGCTGTCGGAAGTGCAGGCAAAATCAATCTTGCCCTCTCCGGCCTGCCGACATTCCCCGCTCAAAACGGCGGTGATGCTAAGACCAAACTTTCGGGACGGATTCACATCGGGCCAGACATCGACTACCTCGAGCGCGCCTTCGACGCCGCGAAGTATGGCGACTGCTCGCCTTCGCCCTACATGGACATCACGATTCCGTCCCTTACGGACTCATCTTTGGCGCCGGAAGGTGCGCATGTGATGTCGATCCATATTCAGTTTGCGCCTTACAATCTAAAAACCGGCGACTGGAACTCGCGGCGTGAGGAGTTTGGCGATACGGTAATCAAATGCCTGACAGAATTCGCGCCGAATCTTAAGGACCTGATCGTTGGCCGTCAGATCATCACGCCTCTCGATCTGGAGCAGACTTACGGATTGAGTGGCGGACACATCATGCACGGCGAACAAACACTCGATCAGTTTTTCGCATTTCGACCGTTAATAGGCTGGGCCCAATATCGAAGCCCGATCAATGGACTGTACCTCTGCGGCGCCGGCACACATCCCGGCGGTGGCATCACGGGTGGGCCGGGCGCCAATGCGGCGCGGGAGATCATCAAAGACTTTCGAAGGAAGTGATCTGATCATTTTCCATTCGTCATTTGGCATTTTTCATTTGTCGTTTTTCTGAATCTAATATCGTGGTGCGTCGTGTTGTTTCGTGGATCGTTTGCTTAGCCGCGAAAACCGAACGATCCACGAAACCACACGAACGGACACGAACAGGCGAACGATAGGCTTCGAATAGCTTCCAATAACAAATGAAAAATGCCAAATGACAAATGGGAAATGAGAACGATGAACAACCTGAAGATCAAAACTCAATGATGCCGACTAAACCCAAGCGCGCTTTTGCCAGCGACAACAACGCCGGCATCCATCCCAGGGTGTTGGACGCGATTGCTGCCGCAAACGAAGCGCACGTAATTGCCTACGGCGACGATCCATACACTGAAGCAGCGGTCGAGCTCTTTCACAAACAATTCGGCAAAGACGTCGAAGTTTACTTTGTCTTCGGCGGAACGGGCGCGAACGTGCTGGGACTAAAAGCTGCCACTGAGTCCCACCAAGCAATCATCTGTGCTGATACGGCGCACATTAATGTCGACGAATGCGGCGCTCCGGAGAAATTCACTGGCTGTAAACTACTCCCTCTGCCGACTAATGAAGGAAAGATCACTGTCGACCAGATTCGTCCGTTTCTGGACGCAGTCGGTTTTGAACATCACGTTCAGCCGCGCGTGATTTCAATCTCTCAGGCCACCGAGATGGGTACTGTCTACAAGCCCCTGGAAGTGAAGAAACTTTCGGACTTCGCTCACAAAAACGCGATGCTGTTGCACATGGATGGCGCACGCATAGCTAACGCGGCAGCAAGTTTAAAGGCCAACCTCGGCGACATAACCAGAGAAGTCGGCGTGGATGTGCTCTCTTTTGGTGGCGCCAAAAACGGAATGATGTACGGCGAAGCTGTCATCTTCTTCGACCGCAATCTTGCAAAGGACTTTAAATACACCCGAAAACAGGGCACGCATCTGCCGTCTAAAATGCGCTTTATCTCAGCGCAATTCTCTGCGCTCTTATCGGATGATCTATGGCGGAAGAATGCGGCTCATGCCAATAGCATGGCCAAACTTCTGGCTCAGGAACTAGGAAGGATTCCGCTGATCGAGTTTACTCAGAAGGTGGAATCGAATGGTGTGTTTGTGCGTCTACCGAAAAAATATATCGCTAAGCTGCAGAAGCAATCTTTCTTCTACGTTTGGAATGAACGGACATCTGAAGTCAGATTCATGACTTCCTTCGACACCACCCCGCAAGACATCAGCGATTTTGTAGCCTTGATCAAAAACACCCTCCGCTAACCAGAAGAAAATTCAGCCGCGGATGAACGCGGAGAAACGCGGATTCAGAAAAATAGAACAGGCAAACCAGTTGAATGATTTTTCTTCTGAATCCGCGTTCATCCGCTGAATCCGCGGCTAAGATCTCATTTATCCGGTAGCGGTGGCTTCGCTAACTTGCAGTCGACGTCCAACGACTTGAGGAAGTCCAGCAGCGCCTGGCGCTGGTCTGGCAGCACGTCGTGCTTCTCGAGGTTCTTTCGGTCCAGATACTGATTTGCCTTGCCGCCGCCCAGCATGATGTCCAGCGCCTCTTCGAGTGTCTTCGCGCTACCGTCGTGGAAATAAGGGGCCGACTTGGAGATGTCCCGCAGCGTGGGCGTCTTGAATGCACCTGTATCTTCTGGTTTGTTGGTTACTTTGAACCTACCAACATCGGGCTCTTTCTGGTCCATGCCAATGCCAACATTGTGATACTGCTGGTCGGTGAGCAACACTCCATCGTGGCAATTCGTGCACTTAATCGCCTGAAAGACATTCCAACCGCGAACCGCACTTTCGCTAAGAGCAGACTGGTCTCCGGCGCGGTAGCGATCCCAGGCAGTGTCTCCGCTGATGATCGTTCTTTCAAAGGCGGCGATGGCTTTTACGATATTGTCCGGCGTCACATCGCTGTTAAAGACTTTGCGAAACTGAGAGTTGTAACCCTCGATTGCGTTCAGCTTGATGGCAATCTCGTCCGCCTTCGCACCCATGTTTGCGCCGGTCCATGCCGCCATCGCCTGCTTCTCCAGCGAAGGACTACGACCGTCCCAGTAAAACTCTCTGTGGTATCCGATATTCCAGAGCGTGGGGCTGCTGCGCGGCAACTGTTTATTAAAGGCTCCAATGGACTTCGCCAGCCCATCAGTCAATCCCTTTTCGCAGACGTGGCAGGAATAACATGAACGCGTCCCGTCGCCGCTCAGTCGTTCATCAAAAAACAATTGGCGACCGAGCGCGACCTTTTCAGGCGACATCGGATTATCAGCCGGGATGGGCATGGCTTCGTAAGTGGTCAACTGCTGTGGAAGGGGCTGAATCTCAGGCTGAAACTCGGCGATTTCAGTCTGTCTCTTACAGCCGACCAGCAGGACACCGAATGTTAAAAGAGCCACAACTACGAAGTAACAGAAGCGAAGCGGGTTTTTGATCATGAGTCTTCAGCGCGGAAGCGCCCTCCATGTTGAATGAGCCTTGAATGGCCCTTGAATCGGTGCGCGGATTTTTGCACCGCTCATGGAAAATGTCTAGCTACTTAGACCAACGGCTTCGCCGCTTCCCTTGCGGAAAGGCTCTGCCTTTCCGGGAAGCTGGATAAGATGAGGCTACGCCTCCGCATCGAGAGGCGCAGCCTCAGAGCTTAAGAAGGACGCTCGGAAAGCCATAGGCGTTCCGCAAGGGAAGCGGCGAAGCCGCGAGTAACTGTCGTCCGCTGCCGCTTTCTCCATCATTTCGCAGCACTCTCGGTCAATATTCGCCACACTCCACAGGTAACCTGTGAAAAACTAGGACATGAGGGACTATTGAAAAAGAATTCGAATCGATTTCTGCTCTTGTTGACTACGGTTGCTACGATCTCCCTTGGGGCCTGCGCTGGTAATCAAGACAACGCCAACACAACTGCCACGTCCACAGTCACGCCGCCGCCAACTCAGATCCTGTCAATCGTATCGACTCCCCAAACCGTCCTGGACCAAAGGAAAACGCGCGGGGAGCAAGACGAAGCCAAGCCGGAGCTTCACGTAATTTCTCCAGCCGAGGGCGCGGTAATAAACGGCTCGGTGGTAGAGGTCAAACTTCATTTAGCGGGAGATCTCAAAGGCTACAAGCCACACAAGGATCCTGCCACTCAGAAAGGCAATCACATTCATGTGATTCTGGACAATGAGCCTTACGAAGCCTATTACGAATTGGATCAGCCATTCGAGTTGCGCAATGTCGTCGCCGGTAAACACACACTGCGCGTCTTTCCATCGCGTCCCTGGCATGAGAGCTACAAGAACGATGGGGCGTTCAAGATGGTGACGATAACGGTCAAAGGCGGTGGTGACGCCTCTAAACCAACCACTACCAAAACCGGCCAGACGATGGCGAACAACAATTCGGCAGGTAGTCGTCAACCGACGCGCGAAGGCAAGGACATGCCGCCAAGCGCGGCGGGTGACGTCGATCCCACCAAACCTCTTCTCACCTACAGCCGCCCAAAGGGCGAGTACAAGGGGGCCGAATCAGATCCGATCATGATCGACTTCTGGCTTTCAAATGCCAGGCTCAAAGGTGACGGCGGTGAATACCGAGTGCGCTACATCGTCGACGATGACGAGCCGCGTTACATTGATAAGTGGGAACCTGTCTGGTTGTCCGGCTGGCTTGCAGGTAAACACACAGTCAGACTAGAGCTGCTCGGTCCGGACGAGTTCCCGGTAAAGAACGGCGACTTCAACATCACCACTCGCGAGATTACCGTGGTGAAGTGAAAACAGTCTAAAGCCGCGGATGAACGCGGATTAGAACAACCAATTGGAGAATTCACCAATTGACTTGTGGCATTGTTGTTTCTTTGTCCGATCCGCGTTTATCCGCGTAAATCCGTGGCCAAATAATCTCCCCGTTTCTCCTGCCTTTGGATCTTCGCCTCATTGTGTTGAAATTCAGTTGTTGTATGAAAGCTACTGGATCTGAAAACAAGCTGTTTACACAATTGGTATCTGAGGCGGCGAGTTGCACTCGTTGTCCGGCCATGTGCGATCGAACCGCAGTGTTTAGCGCACTCAATGGCTCGCCGTTAGCTCGGGTGATGTTTATCGGTGAAGCGCCAGGACGCAAAGGCGCGAATCGCACTCATGTTCCCTTTTCAGGCGACCAGTCAGGAAAGAACTTTGATCGGTTCATAGCATCGATCGGCATAACCCGCGAGGACATATTCATCACCAGCGCTGCTCTCTGTAATCCTCATACCGACTCGGGTGCAAATCGCAAGCCGACGAAAAGCGAGGTGGCAAACTGTTCCCGGTTTCTGCGCGGGGCCATTGGGATTATTGATCCTCGAGTAGTAGTAACGCTCGGTTCAGTTGCGCTCGAGGCGCTGAAGAACATTCAGCGGCATGAGTTGAACCTTAAAGAATCAGCCGGGAGAATTCACAGTTGGGACGGCCGCCTGCTGGTGCCCATTTATCATCCAAGTCCTCAGGTGCTAGCCTCGCATCGGCGCGAAGCTGCGCAGTTGCAGGATTACAAAGTTGTGGTTCAAGCTATCGAGCAGGCTGGGTTGTCAATAGCGGGGTTGTCAATAGCGGCTTAGTATCTATCACACTCAACATGAGCAGGAGGCGCTCAATCCACAGAACCATTTGCGGTAGCCAATGGATCGCCGCACTCAACATGAGCAGGAGCTACCAGCGCGATCAACAAAAAGCTCACACAGTAGTTCGAACCAAGGATACTGATGAGTTAGTTGTTCGAGGGCGTTCGCGGGGAGTGCTGGGATCCATTGGCTTCCGCAAATGGTTCCGTGGGTGAGGGACTACTGTTCGCGGGGATCGCTGGGATCACTTAGGTACCGCTCGCGGTTCTTAATGAGTAACGACGCATCTCTGGAAACAACAACAAATGACCGAAGCAGTGGAACAGATCACACTTAGCAAGTCACCCCTCGACGAGGTGCATAGACATCTCGGCGCAGTGCTGTCAGAGCTTTGTGGCTGGTCCGTGCCCTGGTCATACGGTGACGAACTGTTCGAGTATGCAGCCGTTCGTGAAGCCGGCGTCGGACTAATCGATCTCTCTTCGCGCGGTCGTTTTCAGGTAAGTGGTTCCGAAGCTGTTCAGTTTCTCAACGGACTGATCACAAACGACATGAAAACGCTGACGGAGAACCGCTGGATGCCGGCAGCTTTCCCTAATGTACAGGGTCGTTTGATCGCCAGCGTTCGTGTTATTCGCAAGCTGGATGATGCCACAGGCAAGAAACCTGTCCCTGTTTTTCTGATTGATACGGAACCAACCACGCGAGAGGCAGTTCTCAAAACGATTGAACGCTTTACCTTAGCCGGCGACTTTCATGTTGTCGACGTGACTAACCAAACTGCACTGCTGTCCCTCCAGGGAAAGCGTGCTGCCGACATGATTGGATCGGTCATAGGCGAGTCGGCCCACGGAATCCCAGCTTACGGCGCTGCCCAGATCGAATGGCAGCAGCAAAGCCTGACAGTCTTGCGCGCCACTCACACCGCCGAAGACGGCTTTGACATTCTCGTTAGCGCCGATCAAGCAACTTCATTGTGGGACGTACTCGTGAACGCTGGGGCGCGACCCATCGGCCACGAGGCATGGGACAGGCTGAGAATCGAAGCGGGCGTGCCACGTTATGGGATCGACATGGACGAAACAAACGTGGTGACCGAAACCGGGCTGGACGAGGCTGTGAGTTACACGAAGGGGTGCTACATCGGACAGGAGATCATCGCACGGATCAAATATCGCGGTCACGTCGCCAAGAAACTCGTTGGTTTAGTTTTTGATCGGGCACGTAAGATCGACAAGGATGTAAAAATTAGGTCGGTTGATGACAAGGAAATTGGACGAATAACCTCCCATACCTTATCGCCGCATCTAGGCTCCACTATTGCATTGGGTTACGTTAAGTATGACTACCTGGCGCCCGACACTGAGGTGAGGGTCACGTCATCACAAGGGGATCTCCCTGCACGAGTTGCCGAGCTTCCACTTGTGCGGGGAACCGCTTCGATACGGCATCAAGAACAGTAGCGACTTTGATAACTCAAACGTCGATGGCGACGAATGTTGAGCGGGGGTAAACCGCCCTTCCCGACCTGCAAATTAGCGCTAGTCGAATGGAGTCACTCACGGTCCGGGATCTCGCAGGTTGGGAAGGGCGGTTTACCCCCTCAGCGTTCCCTAATTTCAAGAATAGTTCTTAGTAGTTACACACAATCAAATATAGGCCGATTTACCCATCACCTGGAGTTGATTTGAATGACTGGTGAAGCAGATCAGTTGGCGCCGCAGGACGCGAAGCAGTCCGACCTCGATTACGAACAGGCGCGGCTGGCGTATTCAATTATCCAGTCCCTGCTCGAGCACACCCGTGTGGTCAGCGATCTAATTGCAGTGATGGCCCAGGCATTGGACGAAGACACGCAACGAGCATTGACCCAGACACCTGTCTGGACTGCATACCTCGACAGCCGTCGCGACCTGGATCGCACGCGCGCCAACGTGGAAAAATTTGCCGAGGTAATGAAAGTGCTTGGGGAAAAAGGGGAATAGGGGAAAAGGGTAACAGGAAGCGGCGAACGGGCGACTGACGGCCCTATTGACTCTCCCCCTTTTACCCTATTCCCCTTTTAACCTTTTACCCTTTGTTCGCAATGATGTCGGCAAAGGAGCGCAGTGCGCTCCGATGCTCTTCACTCAGGTCAAAGTCTATTCCGTCCATCCGGATTGACGCCTGCTTCGCGTTGGCAAGTTTGAGCAAAGTTTCATAAGGCATGCGGAACACGAGATGTTCACCCACCCATGGCTGGCCCGGCACCGGCTTCTTGACGCCCCACCGGTTGGAACTAAGAAAGATCTTTTCGCCGTCGACGATAAAGAGCACGTACAGGTCAACCTTAAGTTTGCGAGCCTTTACCACAGTCTGCAGTTCAAAGTCGATAATCTCGGGAGTTCGCGGCACTTGTCCGGGAAAACTGTAAGCCGGCGCCAGATGAAGGCTGTGGTACCCGCCCTTCTCGCCGGATATTTGCATGCGTGTCATGCGCACAGTTGTTTTACCCTCGCCGCTGTCATAGGAGGTTTCAATCTTCTGATCTTTGACAAGTGGCTCCTCGTTTCCGCTCTGGGCAAGACGTGGAACGGTGGCGGCAAGCATCACTATTAGCAATATCAGAATTCTCATAATCGTTTCCAGACCCGACAGCCTAAGCTCGACAGGAGATTAAATTAACAGCACCAAACAGACTCTTCTCGACTCCCAACACCTGCAAACCGGCTGCTCGCGCATCATCCGCCGTCCGCCGGTTGAAGTGGTCTTCAAACAGAGGCACGGTAACCATATTGATTAGATCAAAAATCGGACCCAGCACTCCTCCGGGCCGCACATGTTCAAGCAACAGGATCGTTCCGCCTGATCTAAC
>JAMQPH010000460.1 GCA_023717605.1 Pyrinomonadaceae bacterium | reverse complement strand
GAGACGCAGCGCCTAACCAAAAGTAGTAGGCGAATCGATGTCTCTCTGACGATTTCCCCAATCAAGAATGAGCAAGGAACGATCATTGGCGGTTCGACGATTGCGCGCGACATCACGGATCGCAAGCGGGCAATCGAAGATCTTCGCGAGAGTGAGGAGCGATTTCGCACGATGGCCGATACTGCGCCAGTTATGATCTGGGTCTCCGGCCGGGATATGCTCTGCACATTCTTTAACCAGCCGTGGCTCGAGTTCACGGGCAGGACGATGGAACAAGAACTCGGAAATGGTTGGGCTGAAGGAGTACACCCGGAAGACTATGAGCGATGCCTTGATGTTTACCGGTCCGCCTTTAGAGCTCGGCGTGACTTCGCTATGGAATATCGACTTAGGCGGGGGGATGGTCAATATCGATGGGTCATCGACAGAGGAGTGCCCCGCCTTCTGCCAAATGGAGACCTTGCTGGTTACATTGGGACCTGTCTTGATATCACCGAGGGAAAGCGGAATGAACAGGCACTCCAACAGTTGACGGGACGGCTACTCAAGTTGCAGGACGAGGAGCGGCGGCGCGTGGCCGGCGAGTTGCACGACGGTCTGGGCCAGAATTTGGCCATCATCAAGAATCGGGCGATGATCGGGTTACAGGACACTACGAAACATGACCGAATCATTGAGCAGTTGGAGGAGATTGCAGCAACTGCCACTGCTTCGATCTTCGAGGTCCGGGAAATTGCCCGCAACCTGCGACCATACGAACTCGACCGACTGGGGCTAGTGGCGGCGATTGAATCAATGATCGAGCGTGTCTCTGATTCGACTTCCATCAATCTCTCGGCCGATCTGGAACGGATCGAAGGTCTGCTGTCACCGGAGGCTGAGACCAGCGTTTACCGTATTGTCCAGGAAGGTCTTAACAATGTCGTTAAGCACTCGCACGCGACCACGGCTCAGATTAGGATTAAGAAGAACGCAAAGCAATTAGTCATATCGGTTCGGGATAACGGCAAGGGGATTCCGTCTCCGGCCGCCGTAGAAGACGGCACCGAAGCAAAAGGCTTCGGACTAGCTGGAATCGCGGAGCGCGTACGAGTGCTCGGTGGTTCTCTTGACATTGACTCTCAGCCAGCAAGCGGCACCAATCTCACTATTACTTTGGAGTTGGTCAATGGCACGCCAATATAAACTAAGGATTGTCATAGCTGACGATCACCCAATCTTTCGGGACGGCTTACGCAACATCATCGAGTCGGAGCCCGGCTTCAGAGTTGTGGGTGAGGCTGGTGACGGAGTGAGCGCACTGGAAATGATTCAAAAGATGCGTCCAGCGATAGCGGTCCTGGACATTTCCATGCCTAAACTGGATGGCCTCAAGGTCGCTCGCAAATTGATCACGGAAGAACCTCCGGTCGAAGTCATCTTCGTTACCATGTATCGCGAGCAGAAGGTATTCACTGAGGCAATCCAGGCTGGGGTGAAAGGTTATGTACTCAAAGACAGCGCGGCCACGGATATCATTAGTTGTATCAGAGCTGTAGCTGCGGGCCAAAAGTACGCCAGCCCGGAACTCACTACTTTTCTTGTGAACAGTGTGCGAGACACCGAGACGGCCGGAATACCTCGCTCAGATTTAGAGGGTCTGACGTCCGCTGAATTTCGCGTGCTCTGGCTGCTTGCCGATTACAAGACCAGCAAAGAGATCGCTCAGGACCTTTTCATTAGCCCGCGAACAGTCCACACTCACCGCAATAATATCTGCCAGAAGTTAGGCATCCACGGCAGCCATGCCCTCATGAAATTTGCCCTCGCACACAAAGAGCTGCTGGCCCAAAAACTGACAACTACATAGCTGTACGGCCCAAGACATACGCAGTCTTGCGTATGAAAATTACGCAATCATCTGGATTCTCAAGAAGGTTGAGCAGTCTTATGCTGCGCGCACGATCTTAGCGGTTCGATAAACTGAGAGGCCTGCCGCCTCGGTTCTGTCGCTTCGATATCTTGCACCTGCTCGGAGAAGTAATGAAAAGAGCGCGCATATTGCTAGCAGATTCTCACCGGCTCCTCATGGAGGCAATCACCAAACTTCTGGAGCCGGAGTTTGAGGTCGTGGGCATGGTTGTTGATGGCCGCGAGTTGTTAAGGTCCGCCCTTGATCTCAAGCCGGACGTGGTCGTGCTGGATTCCTCAATGTCTGTGCTCAGCGGACTCGAAGTAGGTCGTCAACTCAAGGCAAACCGCCCGGGGATCAAGTTGATCTACCTGACGATGGATCAGGACGGCGACATCGTCGCTAAGGCTTTTCGTCTCGGTGCTTCAGCTTACCTCCTCAAGAGCTGTACGGCTTCGGACTTGCTCGACGCGATTCGTGGTGCCTGGCTGCGTCCTTCGTACCTATCGCCCTTCTTGACCAGGAGTAAAAAGATTGTGGGTTCTTTCATGCGAGGGCAGGCCCGCCAAAAGAAGCCCTTGCGACTCACACTGCGGCAACGTGAGGTGCTGCAATTGTTGGCGGAAGGACGCTCGATGAAAGAAGTCGCCTTCGCCCTTCAGATTAAGCCTCGCACTGTTGCTTATCACAAATATCGGATGATGGACGATTTCAACCTTGGCTCAAACGCCGCTCTGGTCAGGTTTGCATTGAGAGAGCGAGTAGCTTGATCAACAAGACCCTGGGGCGAGCCAGGCACTGCCTTCACGCACTAAAACAGGATCGCGCGAGCCGATCGTCTGGGGAGTGATGATAGTTCTAATCGTGGATGACAGCGAGCCTATGAGACGAATGATCAAGACCTTAATCAATGATCTGGTTGATGAAGTGTATGAGTGCAGCGATGGCAACGAAGCGCTGGCCGCTTATCACGAGCATATACCGGACGTTGTCCTGATGGATGTAAAGATGGACGGCATGGACGGGCTCGCCGCCACCAGACAGATCAAAGAGTCCTTCCCGGAAGCACGAATAGTAATGGTCTCGCAGTGGGAAGACGCGCCTCTTCGCAAGGCAGCGCGGTTGGCGGGCGCTGAAGCTTATGTTGGCAAGGCGGATTTGCTGCCGCTCCGTTGCATTCTGACTGACACCTAGTGGTTGCCATTCATTGCCATTCAGTGATGGTCCAGAGTTCACCACACCCGTGAGTGAAAACAACGCAGGCGCAAGATGAGAAAGATAAAGAAGTCAAAACCACGAATCAACACCAATCTCAGGCAAACTGGTCGCCTTCGGAACAAGTTGCTTGCCCCCGCCATTGGCTGTCTCGTGATAGCCGGTTCACTTTACGCACTAAGCAGATCGGGAAAGCAGAACGCAACCGCTACAAACAACGTTGAGTCTGCCCACTGCGATGCCGGTATCGCTTCGGCCCGCGCGGCCCACCACGCGCAACCTATTGAGCCAATCAACGCCGCCGAGTCGGACACCTCGGCAATCGCGCCTGCTTTGATCAATAGCGGCAGTGGCCCGGAGCCCGCTCCTGAGGGAATGGTCTGGGTCCCGGGCGGCGAGTTCTCGATGGGTTCTGAAGACTCGGAAATGCGAGATGGCCGGCCATTTCACCGGGTGGCGGTCGATGGTTTCTGGATGGACCAGACCGAAGTGACGAACGAGGAGTTCGCGCGCTTCGTCAAAGCTACCGGCTACGTCACTGTTGCTGAGCGCAAACCTGATGCGAAGGACTTTCCCGGAGCACCGCCTGAAAATCTTGTGCCCGGCTCCGTTCTGTTCAGGCCTCCAAAGACGGCAGTGCCCCTCAACGATCACTACGCCTGGTGGCAATACGTGGCTGGAGCCAGCTGGCGTCATCCGCAAGGACCCGAGAGCAATCTCGAGGGCAAGGAAAAACATCCGGTAGTCAACATCGCTTATGAAGACGCCGAAGCCTATGCGAAGTGGGCCGGCAAGCGTCTGCCGACAGAGGCCGAATTTGAGTTTGCGGCGCGCGGTGGTTTGGACCGCAAACGGTTCGCCTGGGGTGATGAATTCAAGCCGGGGGGCAAATTCCAGGCGAACACTTTTCAGGGTCACTTCCCCGAAAAGAACACTGGCGAAGACGGCTTCATCGGTACCGCGCCAGTTGGGACGTTCACTCCCAACGGCTTTGGACTTTTTGACATGGCCGGCAACGTTTGGGAGTGGACGTCCGATTGGTACAGACAGGATTACTACCAGACGCTGGCTTCGACCAGACAGGTTAATCGCAATCCACAGGGACCGACTGACAGTCTTGATCCATCAGAGCCGGGCGTAGCAAAGCGTGTGCAAAAAGGCGGTTCGTTTCTTTGTACCGACCAGTATTGCGCTCGCTACATGCCGGGTGCGCGAGGGAAGGGCGAGCCTGACACCGGAACGAACCACCTGGGATTTCGCTGTGCGCGGTCAACTTCGTAGGCCATTTTCTGCAATACAGGAACAAGGTTGGATTGGGCAATCAAAGATTAATAAACAGAAGGAGACGATCGGAAATGAGAAATCAAGGGATGCCGTCTGGATTCGCATCCTTCACTTTGTCCGGCATCATTGCGGCGAGATCGCTGAACTGCGAGTAGTCCTCCTCGAGTTTGTAGAGTTCCCACGCCGGTTCGAATTTCGCGTGGAGCGCCGAAGGACTGATCGACCTACGCCTCAAAAAGGGCTTCTCAATCGGTGGCGGGTATCGCGTGCTGGATATGAACGCCGACCAACCCGGTAATAGGGTCGGTTTCGACGGTCAGGAGCGCGGTTTGATCCTGACTATGACGCTCTATCGCTAGAGGACCAACCGGAAGGGGTAGGTAACTGACAGGCTCCGTCTTTTGGAGAGGGTCGTTCGTACAACATCGCGCGGCATCGCGGACGTAAAGTTGATCGCACGATCAGAGAAAGAAATCCATGAACTCCTCTGTCATCGCACTGATCGCGTTTACAAGCATCTTTGGGGCGGCATTGCTGGCGATGCGCTTGCGCGCCGCGCTTCCTGATCATCACCTTGGCGCGGACTCGAAGGACGCCGTCCGAGTGGGAATGGGATTGGTTGCGACGATGACAGCTCTACTACTCGGGCTTCTCATCGCATCGGCAAAGGGATCGTACGACTCTCAGAAGACCCAGGTGATCCAGATTGCGGCCAAGGTGGGTTTCCTCGACCGCGTGCTGGCAATCTACGGCTCGGAAACGGTCCCAGCACGTGAACTGCTCCGCCGCGACGTAGAGAGCATCATCCCTCGTTTGTGGCCTGACAAACAGTCCCGCGAGGCCACGAATCCAACCGCCGCCCAAGCGCAGGCGATGTACGCTTCGCTGCAAGAGTTGACGCCGCAGAACGAGGCGCAGCGTTCGCTCAAGACCCAGGCGTTGGAAACAGCCACCGATCTCAGTAAAACACTCTGGCTTCTTTCCGCACAAAAAGAACCATCAATCGTCACGCCGTTGCTCGTCGCTGTGGTTCTTTGGCTCGCTACGCTTTTTCTTAGCTTTGGCCTATTTGCACCGGCAAACAGGACGGTAGTTGCCGCCATGTTGATAGTGGCGCTCTCGGTGTCAAGCGCGCTCTTCCTGATGCTGGAGTTGGATCGGCCCTTCGACGGCCTCATCCAGATCTCCAGCGCGCCGATGCGAAACGTGTTGAGTAACCTGGGCCAATAAATGTTGCACTTAACGCTCAACGGTAATGTCAATTAACCCACGTGGGAGCGCTAACTAACCCTTCGCCGATTAATGTCGAAGGTCAAGGAGATTCTCCGACTGGCAATAACGCCCGCGGGATCACAAACGAAGGAGATGACAAAATGCGAAAACTAACAACCGTGATTTTTGCGACGGCCGGAATGATTGCCTGCATGGTGTTGGCGAGCCCTGGCGCCTCCGCCCAGAAGTTGGCGAAGGCAGTTTATTACCAGGCGCAGGCGATGGGACAATCGACCCAACTCGGGCAGAACTTTGGTATCACCTTGATCATCGAAGAGTACTCGACGCCCGACGATCAGAAGGCCTTGTTCACCGCGTTCAGCGAGAAACAGAACGAAGGTTTGGTTAATGCCTTGTCAAAGATGAAGAGTAAAGGGCGTCTCTCGATCACCGGCACGTTGGGTTATGACGTCACCTACATCCGGACGTTTCCGATGCCCGATGGGGGCACAAAAATCCGGCTGGTAACCAATCGTCCGATCAGAGTCGGAGAAGCGTGGAGCGACAGCCGGTCGATGGATTACAACCTGTCCGGAATGGAAATCATTATCAGCCCGGACAAGAAGAAAAACTCTGGGATGCTGGCGCCCGCGTGTCAGTTCAAGCTCGACAAAGAGAACCAGATTCAATTGGAGCTTCTCCAGAATGAATGGAAGCTTGTGAATATCCAGAAGCGCTAGGACTAAGGAGACAACTGAGGCCTGGTCCTACAGGACCGAGCCTCGATGTCGCGGCGCAATCACCGTCTTGCGGGCTGAGAAGGAGATTGGCAGGAAGTCTGTTTGCCAATCAGCAAAACCAGAGCTGACAAATCGCGCCCGCAAGACGGCGTGGCGATGCGGGGCAAGACCTTGGGCAAGGAGAACAATTATGAAAAAGATCATTCTGACCTCGGTGCTTAGTTTTATGTTTGCGACTGTTGGTCTGGCCCAGGACCCCGGTTGGCCGCGGCAGAAATCAAGTCCTGCCGGCAAACTCGTTTACTACCAGCCGCAAGTAGATGACTGGACCAATCACAAGGAACTCGACTTTCGCATGGCGTTTTCGCTTACGCCGGCGGGCGGCAAGCAAACGGTCGGCGTTTTGAACATCCACGCGCAAACAGATGTCAACGTCGACGATCGCACAGTCTCTATCAATAATCTGACTATCACCGATACTCACTTTCCCGCGCTCGACGCAGGGGCCGCCGCCCAAATGGACCAGTTGGTAAGAACGTTTCTGCCGCCAGGGAATTCCGTTACGATCTCGCTGGATCGCCTCGTCGCCAGCGTTAATAAAAGTAAGGCGACTACGAGTGTGCCGGTGCGCAACGATCCGCCGCTGATCTTCGTCAGCAACAAACCGGCACTGCTTGTGCAAGTAGACGGTCAGCCAGTGCTGGGTCAAATTCAAAGCACGAAGTTGCAGTTTGTAGTTAATACCAACTGGCCTCTCTTCTTCGACAAGTCCATTTCCAGCTATTACCTGTTCACCGGCAAGCAGTGGCTGATGTCCACAAGTTTGAACGGAGCCTGGATGATCACCTCGACGCTTCCCAAAGAAATGTCCAAGCTGGCGAGCGATCCACAGTGGTCGGGACTGGCAAAAGCCATCACGCCGCCGGCAACTGCCAGTGGCTTTGCACCAACCGTTTTTTACAGCACCGGACCAGCGGAAGTTATCCTCTTCCAGGGAGCGCCGGTCTATTCCAAAATCCCGGGAACCCAGCTCGTCTACGCCAGCAATACAGACGCCGATCTGTTTGTCTATGGGCCAACGCAAGAGTATTTCTACCTGGCCGCCGGCCGGTGGTTTAGTAGCAACAGTTTGCAGGGACCATGGACCTACGCGACCGAGCATCTGCCCGTTGACTTCGCGCAAATCCCGCTCAGCAGCGACGCGGCGCGAGTCTTGGTTTCGGTTCCAGGAACCGAGCAAGCGAAGGATGCGGTATTGCTGGCCCAGATCCCAACCACGGTGACGGTTAATCCGGCGACGGCAGCGACTCAGGCAAAAGTCTCTTACAGCGGTGCCCCAGAGTTTAAGCCAATCGAAGGAACATCTCTCTCCTATGCGACGAACACCGCTGACAAGGTGATCAAAGTCGGCGACGTTTATTACCTGTGTCTGCAGGGTGTCTGGT
>JAMQPH010000456.1 GCA_023717605.1 Pyrinomonadaceae bacterium | reverse complement strand
ACCAGACCACCAAGATGTGCCGCATTATCGATCACCCCGCGGCCCAGGTACCCGATGAAGAGATTGATAACGATGATGGGCAGCATGCCGGTGCCAAAGGCGCGTTTGAACCCCTCCGGCAACTCGTTACGGAACTTGATTCCAAAAACAAAAAGAACGCCGACCAATCCAAAGAGGGCTCCCGACGCTCCTGCCGAGGGTAGGTCGTTTGTCTTCAAAAGAAAATGACCCAGGCTTCCCAACTGCGTGTCTGGACCAATCACCGTGAGATAGCTGGCGAGCACTCCGGCCACGCCGGTGATTACCCAGAACACTACAAACTTAGCCGACCCGTAGAGCTTCTCTACATATGGACCAACAACCCAAAGACTGTACATGTTCACCAGCAAGTGAGGCAGATTGACGTGCACGAACATTGGCGTAACAAAACGCCACCATTGATGCTGTTCATTAATGAGCCGGTTGAGCTTCGCGCCATAAGCAACCAGCACCGGTTCGGGAAACTCCCACAAGCCGGCGGAAGTCAGCCCACTTGACTGCCACATAAGCAGGAAAACGAAAAAGTTTGCGACCAGCAGAATGATGGTGAACTTGTAAGGTCGATCTAAAACGGCGCGGGCAAAACGGATCGTCTCGCGGTCTGCAACCGGCCGTTGCGGAGCATTTGAACTCGAGGTAGACGCGCCGCAGACCGCACAGTTACTTTGCCCGGCGCCTACAATCGCGCCACAGCCACGACACATGCTGGGCCTGGCTTCGTTACTCCTATCTGATTTTGATTCGGTCAAGTGGTCAAACGCTAACAAGCGTGATGCTTCAGTAAAAAGCATCACGCTCAAGTATCGGTAAACGGAGTTTATCTCAAGAGGAGTGCTACGCGTTCCGAGTTTGGCTAGCCACCTATTTCCGACAGGAGACTTACCAAATCTTCGGCATGTTCCTCTTCCATTGCGAGGATGCCTTCCAGCATCCTTCTGGTGGTGGGATCGTCAGTGCCAACATAGTTAACCATTTCCCGATAGCTGTCGATAGCGATACGCTCGGCAACCAGATCTTCCTTGATCATATCCAGAAGATTCTCGCCTTCGACGTATTCCGCATGACTCCTCGATGTCAATCCATCCGGATTAAAGTTTGGCTCACCACCCAACTGCACTATCCGTTGCGCAATGAGATCCGCGTGCCCCTGCTCCTCATTCGCGTGCTGGAGAAACTCCGCAGCGACACCCTCGGCATGAATCCCCGACGCCATGAAATAGTGGCGTTTATAACGCAGAACGCAGACGATTTCAGTGGCCAGGGCCTCGTTCAAAATTTTGACAACCGTATCCCGATCGGCGGCATACCCTTCTGTTACAGCGCCTTTCTCGATGTGTTGGCGGGCGCGGTCGCGTAAGGTCTTGATGTCCGTAAGAAACGGCTTGTTAGACACAGCTTTTGCTCCTGATTGATCAGCCACGGCTTTCACTCCTGCAAACAAATTTAGGGGAGCCACGATATTACGCGCTGCGCCGTGCCGGATCAAGCCAGCCCTCCAGTGGCACTATTCAGCAGTGACCTTTCCCTGAATCTTTATCTCGTTGGAAGTCATCGTATCGGCCACCACTTCTATAGGCGCACGCCAGACCAGAGTTTTGATGCGGCAGGTACCAGTGTTGTCTTCGCGACAGTAGAAGAGTGTGAGTTGAACGCGAAGCTCTGCCTTTCCGGCTTCATGAGTGCGGAACGGTATCCGCAGAGGCAGACGCAGACTCTTCGATGTTTCTTTTACCTCTGTATCGCGTCCGTTGGTTCCTGCCGCTGAGGAAGAGACCAGCCCGACTTGCTGCCCGCCATTTTCAACGGAGACTCGGTAGCGCTGGGGCGCCATGGGATTCAGGTGATAACCCGCCGGCAGTTCTACTTGAACCAGAACAGTACCGTCCTGGTTTGCACGCAAGCGCTGTGAGGCCAAGGTGATCTCTTCGGAGTTGGGCCCTGCGTCCGCATCCATCGCCGCCACAGTCGCCAGGCCTGCAGGCGGTTCGAGACCCTTTATTCGAAGGGTCGATATTTCTTTCGTCTTTAGATCGACAACTCGGACTGCATGGTTATTCGTGTCCGCAATGTAGAGCTTATTGTTGGCCACACTCAGACCTCCAGGTTCGTAGAGTGAGGGAGAATTGCAGTCGGTCTGGCCGGGCTTGCCGGTACCGAACAACGTCTTAACTGAGCGTGCTGCCGGATCGAGTTGTTTGATCTTGTGATTGTAGGTGTCCGCGATCAGGACCTTGCCATCAAGCACAAAGATGCCCAGCGGATGTTGTAAACGGACGTCGTCACCTCGTCCATCCACATCGCCAAATTCGAATAGATCACCTCCGACAACGGTTTTGACTTGCCCGCTGCTAAGGTCGATGGCCCGGATGATGTTCGACTCGCTATCAGCAACAAAGAGACTCTTGCCGTCCGTAGCCAAACCGGATGGCTGGGCGAAGCCAGCTTCAAGCAATGGGCCATCCAGCCGAGCTTCCCGACCTGATCCTGCAAAGGTGGATACTACCTCTTTATCAAGATCCAGCTTCCAGATTTGATGCGGGCCAGCCATCGCAATATAAAGCGTGCTCCCAAAGAGCTGAAGATCCCAGGGAGAATTCAAACCGACCTCACGCGAAGGTCCTTGCTTGAAGTAATCGTGCGACTGCTTTCCCGTGCCTGCGATTGTCTTAACTGTTCGGGCTTTTAAATCGACGCGACGAATGAGATGGTTTTCCGTATCAGCGATGTAGAGATTGTCGCGATCCAGAGCCATACCCTGCGGCCGGTAGAAACTGGCTTGATCGAACGCACCATCCGCCGAGCCACGCTCTCCGGTGCCGATAGTTTCCACGAGAGTTCCGTCGAGCTTTGTGATCACGATGCGGTTGTGATTTGAGTCAGCAATGAATAGCCGGTCGCCTTTGGCGTCTGCGAGAACCTTACCCGGGAATGCCAGCGGCAGGCTTCCAATCTGGGCGCGTTCCAACGTCAGCTTGAGGGGTTCTTCATTCAGCTCGCCGCGCTTGCGAAAGTCGTCGACAGCTTTTCCGATAGCTCTATCAATAGGTTCATAGTTCCCTTCACCGGAGATTGATCCAATCACGTAACCAGCCGGGTCGATTAAGATTTGAGTGGGCCAGGCGCGAACGCCGTAGCTTTGCCACACCTTAAACTCCGCATCGTTGTAGACGGGATGCTCAATCTCATAACGCAGGATGATGCGACGAATATTTTCCGTTTCCTTCTCGTTTTCGAATTTTGCGGAGTGCACACCAATTACTACCAATTGGTTCGCATATTTTTCCTCGAGTCTCTTAAGGTCAGGAATAATGTGAATGCAGTTGATGCAGCCGTAGGTCCAGAAGTCCAGCAGGACTACTTTACCTTTCAACGCAGCCAGCGATAGCGGCTTATCTGTGTTGAGCCAGCCTCGCCCACCGGTAATCTCGGGAGCGCGCACGCGGACGCCCTGTTGTGCAGACATCAAAGTACCTTTCGTATTAGTGCGGAGCGATTGAGCGGAAAACAGAACGATAGCCGATAAGCAGAGGGTAAGACCAACCGCAACTTTCGAGCCTTTGGAAAACTTCCTTCTCAATCCGCTCCTTCGAAATCGTTAACTCAATCAATCGTGCTGATGAGCGGGTGCCGGCTCATCCTCCGGATTGTCGAGAGCCTGGTCAAGCCGGTCGATTGCGCGGCGCAGATGAGGAATCGTTATCGAACCACCAACCACAAGGGCCACATTAAAGGCGTCAAGAAATTCCGGACGAGTCACTCCTGCAGCAACGCACTGTTTGATATGGTAAGTGATGCAGTCATCACAGCGCAGCACAGTTGAGGCCACCAGGCCCAGCAACTCCTTGGTACGTTTGTCGAGAGCGCCGTCTTCATACGCCTGCGTGTCCAGAGCAAAAAACCGTTTGATGCCGAGATGGTTACTACCCAGTAACCTCTCATTCATCTCCGCCCGGTAACGGTCGAATTCATTCATTGAAGCAATCCTTTCGGCCCGTATCGCTGATTGTAAGGTGTCATTCTATCGCGCGACGTGTGTACTTGCCAGAATGGGCCAGATCATTTTCCATATGTCATTTGACATTTTTCATTTGTCATAGTTTGTCATCTGTCATTTGGCATTTTGTCATTGTTTTACTTCTTGTTCGTGTCCATTCGTATGATTTCGTGGATCGTTCTGTTCTCTCAGCCATGGAAACGATCAACGAAAAAACATCAAGCACCACGAAATGAGACTCAGAAAATGGCTAAAATGACAAATGACAAATGACAAATGGAAAATGATCCGGTTCCGTAGTTGAATAACACCGTCGGCGTAGGGCCAAATCGTAATAGTGTCGCTATAATGGCTCAGTAAGGCCACGGCCAACTGCAAATCAATGACTGATGAAACGTCCAGCGGGCGACCTCCGACTCTAAGCAACACTAGAGAAGCAGGGTCATTCTGCGAAGGCGCTTCGCGCGAGCAACCTCACACCACGCGTAAACTGCAACTCCTATCGGTAGGCTCCCTTGTACTCGGTGTCTTCGAGGATGAGATTGCAACGATCGCCGAATGGCGCCGGCCGACTCCGCTGCCACAGGCTCCGTCGGCAGTACTGGGTGTGGTTTCGATTCAGGGCCGCATGTTGACGGTTCTGGATCCGCTCAGCTTGTTTGGTGAAACGACTACGCGTCTAGGGTTCCCAACGGGGATCCTGGTCGCCTTGCGTGGAGATGAGCAGATTGCTCTCGCAATCGAGGTCACAGGCGCAACTCTCGATCTGGCGATGGAGGATATCCAGCCGCCATCAGACCACACCAACGGAGCCTTGTGCGGAATTGTCCAATACGGCGACCAGCTGGTGAAAGTAGTTCAGGTAAAAGGACTATTCCCGACTGCACTGCGAGGACACGACCGCCGCCGGCGTCGCTTTTGATTTCTCGGATCAAATTGCCCTCTGAGTCAAACTCCTTTCATTTCTACTATTCCCGTAATGAATCGGCCTCAGTGTGAAATCATCGTCGCGGTGTTAGAATCAAACAAATCGTTTAGGGGAAGTGTTCGGGCATAAGAAAGTGGCATTACCTCCTATTTGATTGCCACCCGTAACCTTCATCACACTTGTTACGTGAACGCACAAGCTTTTCACATTTTGGAGTTCGACCAACTGCGGGCGCTCGTTCGCGGCGGCGCGCAGACGTCAATGGGGCGTGCGCGAGTCGACGGTCTGGGGCCACTCGAGACGCTTGAGGAACTGCAAGAAGCGCTGGCTGCTTCGGCCGAGTGTGTGCAACTAAGAAAGCGCGGCGCAACGTGGTCGTTCAGCGAGCTAAGAGATCCGGCAGAACCAATTGCGCGGCTACGAATCGAGGGAACTTCATTAGAACCGATCACGATCCTTGAACTAGCCCGGATCTGCGAGCAGGCTATGTCGGCCCGGGCGGCCATTATGGCCGAGCGCGAAGAATCGCCCGTGTTGACAAGAATCGTCGCGAACCTTCCTCGCGAGCTGAACAGTATAGCCGCACGCGTCGCCAACAAGATCTTACCAAGCGGAGAGTTGGACGACCGTGCCAGCCCCGAACTGGCTCGTATTCGTCACGAGATAACAAAGCTTCGTTCGAGCATTACGCGTTCACTGGAAAACTTGATGCGCAGATCGGAAGAGGCCGTTCAGGACGAGCTGGTCACAATTCGAAACGACCGCTTTGTAATCCCAGTCAAGTCTGATCATCGAGGACACATTAAAGGCGTCGCGCATGGCTTTTCGTCGTCTGGGGCGACAGCTTTCGTCGAGCCGCTCGAGACAATTGATGCGAACAACGAATTGCAGAGCGTGCGTGAGACGGAAGAGCGAGAGATCTACCGTATCCTTTTCACGCTGACGGAAGAGCTGCGGCTGCAGTTGGCAGGTATCGAAATGGCCGCTGACGCCATTGCTGAGCTCGACTTCATAAACGCGAAGGCAGTCTTTCACCAGAATTTCAAATGCGTGATTCCCGAGATCAGCGCTGGCACCCTGGAGTTCTCAGAAGCCCGACACCCTCTGCTTGAAGAAAGCCTCCGCGCTTCCGGTAGCGCGGTGGTGCCAGTCTCGTTTTCGCTAGCCGACAAACGCGACTCGATGATCATTTCGGGCGCCAACGCCGGCGGCAAGACGGTCGTGCTTAAGACTGCCGGATTGCTTTCGTTGATGGCTCTCTCAGGGTTGCCGGTGCCCGCACGTCGCGCGCAAGTTCCCTTCTTCGCCTCAGTGTTGGCCGATATTGGTGACCACCAGTCGCTGGCCGCGAATCTTTCGACCTTCACATCGCATGTGGCCAACATCTCGCGCATGATCGAACTCTGCAGGGCCCCCGCCCTGGTCTTGCTTGATGAAGTGGGAACGGGCACCGATCCGGAGGAAGGCTCGGCGCTTGGAGTTGCGGTGGTAGACCATTTCCGAAGAGTTTGCAATGCGTATGTCATGGCTACCACACACTACAGCGGCCTCAAAGTATACGCAGCCAATGAAGAGCGGGTGCAAAACGCGAGCGTTGAGTTTGATGACAAGACTCTGCGCCCAACCTATCGCTTACTGGTCGGGGTTGCCGGGTCATCTTCCGGTCTGGAAATCGCTCGACGTTTCGGAATCTCTGATGAAATAGTAGGCGCCGCTTCTGCAAGCGTTAACGACTCAACACGTCAGGCCACAGAATATCTGCGCCGCATTAAGAGCGAATCCGAGCAAGCCGCCACCTTGAGACAGGCGCTGGAAGAGGAACGGGCCGCGGTCGCAGAGAAGTTTGCTTCGCTAGAGAAAGACGCCGACAAAAAAGAGCGCCAACGCCAGACTTCCTTTCAAGCCGCGCTTGAGAAAGTCGTGGACGACTTTGAACGGCGATCTCGGGAACTGCTCGCCACCATCCAGGATCGCTCCGAACGCCTAAAGCTTGAACGAGAGACCCAACGTCGCGTGGCGGAACTGAAACGGGAAGCGCAGCGCGCCGCCAGCACTTCGCGAGGCCGGGAACCGAGTGTGGCTCCAACCAGTACGAGTTACCGACCGGTGCGAGTCGTGCGCGAGGGTCAGGTCGTCACCGGTAGTCAAGCTACTGGTGCTTCCCTCAAAGCTTCAGGTCAGGACTTAGCTGCGCCCGAGGATGCACACTACGTTGCAGCGGACGCTCGAGATATCGTCGTAGGCGATCATGTGCGACTGAGTTCGTTTGGCTCGGTCGGCATTGTTGACAGCATTAAAGGTGGCGAAGCCGAGGTGCGGGTAAAATCGCTGCGCTTCCGAGAGAAGTTGGAAAACCTCGAACTGGTGGAGGAAACAACGCCAGTCAAACGCGAAGGTGGACGGTTCTCGAAGCTGCGCCCAACTAACAATACAACCGTTCAGCTCGGTTCGTCGGACGAGAACGCTCGCTCGGAACTAAACGTTATTGGTCAGAGGGCCGATGAAGCGGTGGACGCGGTTGATAAATTTCTCGACGCCGCATCTCTCGGCGGCCTCAGTCAGCTGCGTATAGTTCACGGCCACGGCACTGGAGCGCTACGTCGCGCAATTGCCGAGTTGTTGAAAGATCACCCGCACGTTGCTCGCTTCACAGCCGCACCGCAAGATCAGGGCGGCTCGGGTGCAACCGTTGTGGAGCTCAGGCAATAACAGAGTATGCGCTACCCCCAAACATTCATTGAAGATCTCAAACGCCAGGCCGACATTGTGCGCGTGGTCCAGGACTATGTGACCCTGAAGAAGAAGGGCGCAAACTGGATGGCCTGTTGCCCATTCCATAAAGAGAAGACGCCTTCCTTCTCAGTGAGTCCGACGAAAGAGATCTTCTATTGCTTTGGGTGTCACAAGGGCGGATCAGTTTTCACTTTCGTGATGGAGATGGAACGGGTCGCGTTTCCAGATGCGATCAGAATCGTGGCTGAAAAGAGCGGCGTGCCCTTGCCCAAGTTGGTTGACGACAGTCGCTTCGAAGCTCGGCGACAGGAAGTGGATGAGGTTATTGAGCTCAACAAGTGGGCGCTCGAATGGTGGGAACAGCAATTGGAACATGGGGAGTCTCGAATCGGACGCGACTATCTTGCCCAGAGAGAAATTACTGATGAGACGCGGAAAGATTTTCGTCTGGGTTACGCACCCGATAGCTGGGATGCGCTCTCATCGCACCTCAGGCAAAAGGGCGCGAGTCAGCTCCAGATTGAGCGCAGCGGTCTGGTAGTTAAGAAGGAAGAGGGCGGTTCGTATGATCGCTTTCGGGGGCGCCTGATTGTTCCGGTTATGGACATTCAGGGGCGACCGATAGCTTTTGGCGGCCGCACGCTAAAGGATGAGGACGCGAAGTATATAAATTCTCCCGAGACAGCCGCCTATGTGAAGGGCCGGAACCTTTTTGGCTTAAACCTGACGCGGGATGAAATCCGCCGGCAGGGATATGCGATTCTGGTTGAAGGTTTCCTCGACCTGATTACTCCCTACCAGTTTGGCGTTCGTAACGTTGTTGCTAGTTTGGGCACGGCGCTTACACCTGACCAGGTGAAACTGTTGGCTCGGTTTGCGCGTAAGGTGGTAGTCAACTATGATGGTGACCGAGCGGGCGTGCAGGCAGCAAAGAAGGCAATCGAAACCCTTTTGGCAGAAGACCTTGAGGTCAAGGTGCTGGTTCTTCCGGACAACGCCGATCCGGATGAATTCATCAGAAGGTCGGGCGCGAACGAGTATCAGCGGCGACGTGGCGAGGCACAATCCCACATACAATTCGTAATCGATCAGGCTGTACGGGATCGCAAGCTTAGTAATCCTGCCGAGAAAGAGGCAGCGATTGATGAGGTGCTCCCGTTTATTCGCGCTGTCCGCAGTCGGATCCAGAAGCGCGAGTATTTTGACATTGCCGCGGACTCACTGCGAATCGCAGACGCATCGCTGCTACGCGAGTTATGGCAGTTTGTGCGAGGTGCTAGCACCAAGCCTGGCGCACAGCGGGCCATGACCCGACAGGCCTATGCCACGCCGGCAGAACAACGGCTCTTGGGTCTGCTGTTTGCTGACGAGGCCTTGCGCCACGGTGTCTTGCCTATCTTGAGGTCTGAAGACTACGAGGATCTTCCTACGGCCGCCATATTTCGAGCCCTACTCGAGCTTGAAAGTGAAGGGACTGAGGTTGATTTCGAGAGTCTCAGCCAAAAGACGGAAGGCGACGAACTCTCTTCCAGGCTGCTGCCGATGCTCTTGATGAGTGAGTCTCTGCATGCGTCCAATGAGCACTACGCTCCGGAGGAATGTGTCCAAACCTTCCGATTGATGAAACTTAACCATCGGATTGAGGAAATAAGAGTGGAGTTGGCGACAGCCGAGCGTGCCGGCGATAGCGAAAGAGTTTCCACGCTTTCGAGTGAACAAATTGAACTTGCCCGACAGAGAGGTGCGCTACTGCCGAAGGCAGAAGCAATGCAGACGGGCCTTTAAGATTTCCGGATTTGGTTGCAATTTACGTTTAGACAAACGTTCTCTAAGTGGCATCGGCGTTTCGAAACCTGCGAATGCGGGCCTAGAGCCTAATGGAGCGGATAAGAAGTGAGTATTGACGACAAAGATCGAGATGATGTGATGGAGAGACTGCTCGAGCTGGGTGGCGACAAGAAGTATTTGACTTTCGACGATTTGAATCGCGAGCTGCCTGACAATGTTGTCTCACCGGATGATATCGAGGATGTGCTCCAGAAGCTCGAGGGTTCCAATATTCCCGTCGCGGATTCCGACGAACGACTACTCGAGCAAGCCGCAGTTGTGGTGCCCGACGACGATGAGGAACCACTCGACGATGATATCGAGCTGGATCTCTCCGCGGGCGCGCTCGAGAAAACAAACGACCCGGTTCGTTTGTATCTGCGGGAGATGGGTGTGGTTCCACTACTGACTCGTGAGGGCGAGGTGGCTATTGCCAAACGCATCGAGCGAGGCCAACTAAAAACACAGAAATCCATCGCGCGTTCACCGCTTGCCGTCAAGGAGCTACTCAGAATCGGCGAAGCCCTGGAAGCCGGCACTGCAAACATTCGCGAGATCGTGCTTTTTTCAGAGCAGGCTGAGCTGACCGGAGATGAAGACAAAGCGGAGGAGTATCGCAATTGGACCATCGAAGGCATTCAGAATATCCGCAAGCTTTACAAGGTGGGTTTGAAAGAATGGGAAAAACTCCGGGCTGAGCAAAAGCTCACCCGTGGGAAGAAGACCAAGAAGTTGATGCGCCTCCGCCGCAAAGTGGCGCGCCTTCGATTAGAGATTGCCCAGGAAATAGGACGGTTGAGTATGACCGAGCGCGCCCGGCAGCGGTTGATCAATGCCATCCGCGCCGTGCAGAAGGAAGTTCGCGACTCAGAGCGCGAAATAACCAGCCACACCGAAAAGCTCACCAAGAAACGGATTAAGCCGGACGATCAGAAAGAGTTTAAGCGCCGGATTTCGGCGGCCAAAAAGCGCCTGGTGTAAATCGAGGCCGATCACCACGTCGGACCGGTTGAAATCAAGCGCTCGCTGCAGTCAATCGTCATCGGCGAGCAACAGACTGGCCAGGCTAAACGTGAATTAGTCGAAGCCAACCTCCGGCTTGTCGTCTCAATCGCCAAGAAGTACACCAATCGGGGCCTGCAGTTTCTGGATCTGATTCAGGAAGGCAACATCGGTCTGATGAAGGCGGTGGACAAGTTTGAGTGGCGGCGAGGCTACAAGTTTTCTACTTATGCCACCTGGTGGATCCGCCAGGCTATCACCCGCGCCATCGCGGATCAGGCACGGACGATTCGTATTCCCGTGCACATGATCGAGACCATCAACAAACTGATTCGCACCTCGCGCGCGCTCGTGCAGGAGTTGGGACGCGAACCCACCAGTGAAGAGATCGCCAAGAAGATGGACATCCCGGTTTCGAAGGTTCGAAAGGTGTTGAAGATTGCGCAGGAACCAATCTCCCTCGAAACCCCCATTGGTGAGGAGGAAGACTCGCACTTGGGTGACTTCATCGAAGATAAGTCGATATTGAATCCGGCCGATGCGGTAGTGGCTTCGAACCTTCGCGAGATTACCGATGAAGTGCTGGCGACCTTAACGCCGCGTGAAGAAAAAGTCATCAAAATGCGCTTCGGCCTGGGCACCAGCGGATCTGAACACACGTTAGAGGAAGTTGGCCAACATTTCGCGGTCACTCGCGAGCGTATTCGCCAGATCGAAGCCAAGGCACTGCGCAAGCTGCGACATCCTTCGCGTTCGCGCAAACTCAAAGCGTTTCTCGACGGCGCCCAACGGTAGCCGAGCCGAATCCAAGGAAACTGGGCGCAGGAAATCACTTTCCTGCGCCTCTTAATTTGTCACTTAGTCTTACCCAGGAACTGGGTGCTCTGAGCGGTGTGATCAAATTCGTACACGTAGGTATAACCGGGAAATTCAATCGTCTTGCTAAACTGCACTCTTACCTGCACGCGGTCGTTCTCCTGCGTCGGCGTGATCACGGCCTCCGGCGGGACGTCATACTCGGGGCCACTCTTCGTCAACTGATCTGTCACCCAGGCAGGGGTGTACGCCAGCGCCGCGGCGGCATCAACCTTGGTCTGCATCAGGTCCTTGTAAAGATAAGCATGGTAAGCGACCGGCACGTAGAAATAGGCTGCGCACGCCACCGCCCCAAGAATTGCCATCACGATCAGAAACTTGAGCCGTGCGCTTCCTCGCTCACCTGCTCTGGCACAATGAGTCATACAAACTCCTTCGTCAATTCATAAACTCTTCTTGAGGCCATCTCTTATCGAACTGCGTACGAGTCGCGACGTGATCTCTTTTCCATCAACTATACGAGCGCGTCCTATACGTTCGAGCAGTACCCACTTGATCCGGCCATCCACGCTTTTTTTATCGCGCAAAATCGCCTGCATGATCGCACCTTCATCCAGGTCGCTGGCTGCGGGCAATGATCCTGCCAACCGGACCGTGTCTCGTAACAATTCTAACTCGGATGCGGCAAGCAAGCCCAGATCCTTTGAAATGTGTCCGGCGACAAGCATGCCGTAACCCACAGCTTCTCCGTGACGAAAGCGCCGATATTTGGTAATGCTCTCCAGTGCGTGTCCGACTGTGTGTCCAAAGTTTAAGACTCGCCGCGAAAGATGATCCGTGCGTTCAGGTGCCTCGCGTTCATCGCCGGTGACGATCGCGGCCTTGAAAGCGCACTGGGAACGGATGAGGTTCTCAAGTGCCGGCGAAATAAACGTATCGGGATTTGCGTTAATCATCTCAAGAAAGTCCCGGGTCTGTTTGAAAAGACTTTTGCTTCCCACAGCGCCCTGCTTGATACTCTCGCACCATCCGGAAACAAGCTCGCGCCGCGAAAGAGTTGTTAACGTTTCAGTGTCAATCAGGACTCCGCAAGGTTGATGAAATGCGCCCACCAGATTTTTGCCATGTGGCAGATTAACCCCGGTCTTGCCGCCCACTGAGGAATCAATCTGGGCTATGAGCGTCGTAGGCACTTGAAGGAACGGGACTCCTCGCAGATAAGTTGCCGCGGCAAAGCCCACAACATCGCCAATCACTCCCCCACCCAACGCCACAACCGCATCGGTTCGTTCAAGACCGGCCTCGCTTAGAAAAAGAAGCACCTTCTGGACAGTGGCCAGTGTCTTGTAACGCTCTCCGTCGCCTATCAACCAGGGCCAAACAGCATACTGGGAGGCGCGTAAGCTCTTGAACACTTGCGTCCCGTAGAATCTCAAAACTTTCAGGTTTGAGATGACGGCAACCCGGCGTGCTCGATGAGGCAAACAGTCATGAATCTCGTCGCCTATCTCCGGCAGAGTTCTACGCCCGATTTTGATTTCGTATCGGTGCTTTGCCGCGGCCAACCGCACACTAAGTCGCTGCAAGGTTATAGACTCCTCAAGACATTTCCGATTTCCAATTGCCGATTGCAGATTTCAATGGGTCCCCGCGTGTTAATTCTGATTTCCCGTATCATCCTAAGTGACATGAAAGCGGGAAACCGGCAATCGGCAATTGGAAATCGGCAATCGATGAAGGTGGTCCAACAATGGAGAGAATACATCGAATGGAGTCGGAAGGCTCGCCAAAAAGCGAATGGGCGCGACATACGTGGGAGTGCGTCGCGCCCATCCATATTCGTGGTCACTGTCCTCACCCCAGCAACCACTTGAGACGGAGGATTCACCAACCGTCTCTCTTGCCCCACAATATACATCGCAACGCTTGTGCCGTGCAATAGATCATTTTCGAAAACTGCTGGTTCTTTAGTTTTTATTTGGAATTGGTCGATGCACTTTATTAGCTATCAATCCCAAGCGAATTCCACGTCCAAAAAGGATGAAAATTTTTCAGTGGTTGCTGTGTAGGACTTGCATGACTGACGCTACTTTGCACCAAGGGTCCGCTTAATCACCATTGCAAGATTTCTTGCATGCGCTTCTATCATCGCCTGGTCGTGACCTTCAATCATTACGCGGGCCAGAGGCTCGGTGCCGGAGTATCGCAATAGCAGCCGGCCGGCGTCGCCGAGTTGGGACTCAGTCTCCCGCACCAGTTTCTGGATCTGTTCCACCTCCACGAAGGGCCGCTTTTCCCTGACCTCTACATTCACCAGCACCTGCGGATAGCGTTTGAATCCTTCGGTCAATTCATGCAGCGGCTTACGCTCGTCGCGCATCGCCCGAAGCAGGCAAAGCGTTGTAATTAAACCGTCTCCAGCTAGACTCAAGCGCGGGAAAATGATGTGACCGGACTGTTCGCCACCAAGGCCTGCTCCCGAGCGCGTCAGTTCCTCCAGCACATACTTATCGCCCACATCGGTGCGAAATAATCGCAATCCCCTGGAACGCAAAGCGATTTCCAAACCAATGTTGCTCATTACTGTGGCGACCACCAGGCCATTACTCAACTCACCTCGGTCATGCATGTATTTACCGAGCACCCACAGGGTGGCATCACCATCAACAAATCGGCCTTTGGCGTCGACAAAAAGGGAGCGGTCTGCGTCGCCGTCAAACGCAACACCCATATCAGCGCCCGTGGCGATAACCTTCTCCTGGAGCGCTTCTATGTGGAGCGAGCCGCAGTCACGATTAATATTGCGACCGTCGGGTTTGTCATTGATTGCTACTACGCTCGCTCCCAACCGCCTGAATAGAGGCGGACCAAGTGATGAGGCAGCGCCGTTCGCGGTGTCAGCCACAATGGTCTGATCATTCAGGGTTAGTCCCTGAGCGATTTCGTGCTGAAGGAAATCCAGATAGCGAGATCGCAAGGCAGCCGCCAAGTCTTCGTCTGGTAAGTGGACCCCGGTGTTAGGTGAGGGCGATTTCTCCTCAGTTCCCACCAGGATGTCGGCTTCTATGAGACACTCGGTTTCGTCGTCCAACTTTCGCCCCGAAGGGGCAAATATTTTGAAGCCGTTGTCTTGATAGCCATTGTGAGACGCACTGATAACGACGCCCGCATCCGCCGGGAGTGTGCGCGCAAGGAAAGCAACGCCGGGGGTGGTGATTACTCCGGCGGACTGGCACTCAGCGCCTGCTTCAAGTGCACCCTCGATCAAAGATTGTTCTAACCATCCACCCGATTCCCGGGTATCTCGACCGACTATTATTACAGGAGCGCGGCCGAGGCGTTCCCGAAGATGAGTGGTTAGCGACGTCCCCACGGTTCTGAGCGTCTCGGCATCCATGGGAAAACGGCCCGCCTCACCGCGCACACCATCAGTACCAAAGAGTTTTCTTCTCGGAGTGGACATTTGAATAGTATCGAGTAGGACTACCTGATCATGGAGAATTGTGAAGGCCTGACCGACAACAGTTTGACCCGATCCTTAACGGCGGGCGGGAGTTCCAAACCAGCCACACTTCCACCCGTGGTTGAAATATGGACCACGACCTTGACATCTTCAGGGCGCAAGTCGGCAAGCACAGACGCCGGTCCTGCTAACGTAACCTCCGCGGTTGCCGGCCGGACCTCAACACCGGTGATGGATCGAGCTTGAACGCCACTGAAACTCTTTTCGGCCCGCTTTTCTCCCACCTCGACCGCGAGATCAACTAACGGATCCAGTACTTCAATCTTCTGATCGGGAATGTCAATCGCAACTCGAGACGCAGTAAAACTCTCTTTTCTACCCGACAGAGAAATAGTCTCAGTCGGCGCATTCTGTAGCGCTTCAATTCTGCTGGCCGGCCCGCGAACTCTCACGGTCGTGTGCGCTGGATTAATTCCGTAGACCTCGAAGCCGTCCGCGGGTTTGCCTTCCGTCTTTACCTCGACCGGGACCTGCCGTTCCAGGCGGGGTTCGAGGCGAATAGGAATTGTGCTCGGCTGAAAGGATTCAATCTTCACACCATCGGGGAGCTGCATGGTCACGCGATCGAGCGTAAGCCTTATTATTCGCTCGCCTGCCGGGTGATCGCTGACGTCAACCGTAGCGACCAAATCCAGCGGGCTGAGACTCTGCAGGTTTGGCCGGCTACCTGTCAGGACCACTTCGATGGTCTTGGGAGGGTCATTACTAATATCCAGATTGCTCGGCCTGATCAAATTCAGCTGCACTCCAGTTCGAATAGTTAACGGCTTGTTCTGGCCAGTAACTGCAAACCACAGGATTAGCGTGATCGCCATGGCCAACAGCTTAAGACTCCAGTCTTCCACGAATATTTTGCGAGCACCGCGCTCGAACGCCGTCGGCGGACGCGGAACCTCAGGTACATCTGTTTCATCAATATCCTGGAAAGGCATAGGGAGTATTTCCGATTTTTGATTTTTGATTTTTGATTGTCGATTTTGTCTACCGAGACGTGACGGCAGGATCTCGAGTCAATCGCAAATCTAAATACCAAAATCCAAAATCATGAAAATCATATTGGGGCCACTTCTTTGGTCTTCGCTTCAGATTCGTGCTGTTCCGGCTCTTTCTCCTTCTCACGCTTCGGAGCGACTTCGAGAGCTTGAAAGATTGCGGCGCGGAGTTTGGTGGCGTCGAGTCCACGCTTTATTTCACCTCCCTGAACAAAGGAGATCAGTCCCGTTTCTTCAGAGACTACAACCGCGACGGCGTCGGTATCTTCAGTAACGCCGATCGCCGCGCGATGCCGGGTACCCAAGTCTCTCGAGAGGCGCGGGTTCAAGGTTAGTGGCAGAAAACACGAAGCGGCAGCGACGCGGTGGCGACGCACCACAACGGCGCCGTCGTGAAGAGGGGAGGCCGGATTAAAAATACTGACCAGCAAGTCATAACTCAGTTCGGCATCAAGCTTGACGCCGCCATCGGTCACATTCCTCAATCCTAATTTGCGTTCGATCACAATCAAGGCGCCGGTCTTTGTGGAAGCCAGCGTCGTGGCGGCCAGAACAATCTCGTCATACACACCTTCACCAAACTGACCCTGGTAACGACGGGTGAAAGGCATGCGGAAACGATTGCCAAAAGAGATGAGGGCCTGCCTGATTTCCGACTGGAAGAGTACGATGATCGCTACGCCGATGTAGAGCAAACCGCCTCGCAGGATGAACTCGAGGGTGGCAAGTTCTTGTTTTACGGCGAGCCAGTAAAGGAGGGCGAAAGCTCCGATTCCCGCGGCCATGGGAGCGGCCCGGGTCCCACGTACTAGTTTCAATACTGCATACACGACCAAGAAGACAGCGATGATGTCCGCGATGTTACGCGGCTCACCGAGCCTTCCGAGGTACTCCGTGTATGGCAGTAGTAACAACATCTTTTGTTTTCAAACTCTGGACTTGCGATTTTCGATTCAGAAGCGCCAATTTAGTTTCACCAAACCGTAATCGAAAAATCCCTTGTACCCTGTCAGCCAATGTGCTCCGGCACCACGTCAAGCTCGCTACTCTGGCTCTGACGCGCAGTCTCCAGAAAAACCATCTCCACTTTTGGTTCTGCTCGCTTGATCAAATCCTCAACCTCTTCAATTGTCTGGACAATGTCACCGGTAACCAGATCATCTCGCAGATTCACGTGCGCGTTGATCAAAATTTGCTTCGGGGCCAGGTGCATCGTCAGTAGTTCAACCACCTTTACAACGTTGGGGTGACTTTCAATCGCTTGTTTGATAGCACTAACATTCTTGGGATTTGCAGCCTCACCCAGCAACAACCCGCGCGACGACCGAGCCAGAACAAACGCCACCACGGCCAGAACCAAGCCAATTAGGATCGACGCTAGTCCATCCCAGTAGGCGCCATCACCCGGACCGGTGTGATGGTCCGTGAGATAGACTCCTACCCCGGCGATCACGATTCCGAGTAGGGCTGCCGAATCTTCGAAGATTACGGTCTTTGCTGTCGGATCCTTTGACTCGCGAAGATATGCAAAGAACGTCAGTCCCTCGTGGTGCGCCTCTTTCACTTCCTGGTAAATTGCCAGGGCGATTGAACCGGCTTCCAGCACAAATGAAATCGCCAGAACCCAGTAAGCCCACTTCAAGTTTTCCGGAGGATGCGGATGGCTCAGCTTTACGACGCCTTCGTAAATCGCATAAGTCGCGCCAACGCCGAAAATGAAAATGGCTGCGATGAACGACCAGAAAAAGCGTTCTTTTCCATAGCCGAAGGGATGTTTCTCAGAAGCCGGACGCTTGTAAAACCGCAAACCCAGAAGCAGAAACACCTGATTAGTGGTATCTGCAAACGAGTGCAGCGATTCAGCCATCATGCCGGCTGAGCCGGTGACAAGAGCCGCCACAAACTTCAGGAGAGTGATTATCCCGTTGGCAAAGAGCGCGCCGAGCACTGCCAGCATCGACAGATTCCTTCAACTTGAAATGAAAGGTCCGTTGGGATTATCCCGAAAAACACCGTTTGTGGCAATGGAGACAGGGATGACTGCGGATGAGGTGACTGCCCACGCGTCAGGTTGTTGATCGTCTCGCGACTACTCTCGTGAGTCTTTTCCTTTTTTCCCCGTCGCGCGTGGTCGCAATTTTCCGCTCGGTAGAAACCCCACTAGTTTGCCGTGGTTATTAATGACTGCAAGCGACCCAACGCCGTTTCTCTTCATCAATTCCCTGGCGTAGTCGAGTGTGGCAGAGGGTTCTACAAAAAACCTCGGAGCAATGGGACGCATGACGTCCCGGGCGCGCGTGAGGCGCCAGCGCTCCCGTGGAAGCGACTTCAGGTCTTCAAGCGTGAGTATTCCGTGCAGTTGGTGGTCCAGGGCCACGGGAAAACTTGTCTGCCGATGAAGGGGAAGAAAATCATCAATCAACTGGGTAATGGTCAGTTCCGGGGCAATCGCAATGGCGGGAGACATCGCGTCACCCACCGTAACAACTCTGGCACCTTGCGCGCTCTTCACCAGTTTGGCGGCGGTATCCAGCAAGAATAGACCGACAAGAATTGACCAAACTCCCATGAAGTAGGGTTGAGAGGGTCTCCAGTTGGGAGCGATCATAATGTAAATTCCGAACAGAATGAGAGTGCCGCCAATGAGGATTCCGCAGATCCCTGAAAGCCGAGTCGCCTCTGTTATGTTGCCGCTTCGCCGCCAGAGAATTGCTCGCAAAACGCGGCCGCCATCCAGCGGATAACCCGGAAACAGATTAAAAACCGCCAGCAGAAGATTCCCTCCGGCGATCAGAAAAAACACGACCGCAGTGGCGATGTATCCCCCTGAGTCAGCGATCTTGGCTCCGGCAAAAGCGAGTATGGCAAAAACAAAGCTCGCTGCCGGACCAGCGACCGCGATGCGAAACTCGGCTCGGGGATTCTCGGGCGCGCTTCGCATTCGGGCCAACCCACCGAACGGATGAAGCACGATTTCCTCGATCTCGATTCCTTCCGCGCGGGCCATGAGCGCGTGAGATAACTCGTGCCCAAATACAGATAGAAAAAGCCCGGCGGTCGTTATGATTCCGAGCAACCAGGCGATAGCTGGATCAAGAGGAGGCAAACGCACGTTGCCAAGTTGGATTACGTTGCCCTGAAGGTTACTGGAAATCAACCACACGCTAAGAGCCACCACCGCAAACCAGCGATAATCGATGCGCACGGGAATCCCATACACTTTCGCAACCGTGATGCTCTTCTTAAAGAACCCAGCGATGCTCATAGCTCTCGATCATCAGTCTGCATAACACAAAGTCGCCTCATCGCTCTGGGGTTCGATCAAGGTCCGACTAGCTTTCGAAGACCGTGGTTTCAGGGTCGAACACCGGTTGCGCTTCGGTCTGCGCAACTCGACGCAGCAACAGCGGTGCATCAAACATTTGTGATAGCCCTCTCACGATTGCAAACCGAGGGTCGTCAGCTATTGAGACTGAAAGGCCTACTTCCTTCTGGAGATACTGGGAGAGTCCTTCCAACTGAGCTCCGCCACCCGTAAGTATTAACCCACGGTCGTAGATGTCGCCGGCAACCTCTGCGGGCAATTCGGTGAGCGTCGAGCGGACCTCGTCGGCTATACGCCGAATGACCGGCAACGTTACCGCGTTAACCTCAGCCACACTCACATTCACGGCACCCGGACTTCCTGTTTGCACATCACGTCCGCGTACTTCCATCTTTCGACTCAGGTCTTTGGGCTCGATAGCAGAACTCAGTTCCAGCTTGAGTCGCTGGGCGGTTGGTATCCCAATCGTGAGGCCTCGGTGCCGGCGCAGTCGATCCATTATCGCGGCGTCAATGTCGGAACTACCGATCCGCTCTGCTCGCGAGGCTATGATCGCTCCATTCACGATCACGGCAATGTTGGTGGTGCCGGCGCCAATGTCGACCACCGCGGATGCATGAGGGTCGTCGACCGGAACACCCGCTCCGATTGCGGCAGCCAGACCTTCCTCAACCATGTATACCCGTCCGATACGCGCTTCTTCCGCAGCACTCAGCAACGCACGCTGTTCAACCTGGGTGACTCCCGAAAGCACACTCATGATTGCCCGCCGGCTGAAATGCGATGTCCCGCTTCTCGCTTCCTGCACAAAGTGATCCAGCATGACGCGCGTTCGCTCGAAGTCGGCTACTACACCATCGATCAACGGGGCAATCACCGCCACATCGCGGGCTTCGCGTCCCTGCATCTTCTGAGCTTCATTACCAACCGCGATTACTTCACCAGAAACCCTGTCGACTGCCACCACGGAAGGTTCGTCTATGACCACACCGCGTCCGCGCACAGCAATGATCGTGCTTGCGGATCCCATGTCGATCGCCATCGAATCAGACACCAGATTGCGCAGCGCGCTTAGGCCAATGAACGAACTAGTCTTGCTCATGAAGGACATAACGATTAAAAGAGAACTGTCTAGAGTGAGCCGCTGGCGCGTTGCCAGTCAACTTCAAATAAATGCACCGGCTGCTCACGGTTTTTGACCGTGATGGGCTCGCGCTCTTTGAGCTTGTAACGATTGCCGCCTGCCTTCGACGTGGCCTCACTTATCAAAATCTCTCCGCCTCTCGCGTTTGATTCCAGCCGCGACGCCGTGTTCACCGCGTCACCAATAGCAGTGTACTCAGAACGCCGTTCGGAACCTATGTAGCCAACTGTTACCTCGCCGGTGTGCAGCCCGATGCCCACTCCGATTTCGGCCAGTCGTTCGGCGCTCAATTCCTGATTGATGCCAATGATTCTACGCTGCATTGCCACTGCCGCGTTCAAGGCGTTAGACGCATCTTCCGGGGTTGTCGTCGGTGCGCCAAAGAGAGCCATCAGTCCGTCGCCGAGATACTTATCAAGCGTGCCGCCGTGCGCGAAAATGATGTCGGTCATGGCAGAAAAGTATCGGTTGAGCAGACCTACGATCTTTTCCGGAGGTGCATGTTCCGAGAGGCGCGTGAATCCGCGGATGTCAGCAAAGAGCACGGTAATCGTTTGGTTAACCCCGCCGAGTTTGAACGAGTCAGGATTATCAAGCATCTGCTTAACGACATACTCTGGAAGAAAGCGGCTATAGTTCGCTCGGGCTACTTCCTCGCGCGCCAGACGTTCGTGAGCGCGAGCATTTTCTACAGCAATCGCCGTTTGCGCGGCCACGGCACTAATCAACTCGAGATCATCCGGCTTGAAAGCAGCAAAAGGATCCAGCCGGTCGGCGTAAAGTGCGCCATGGACCCGCGATTCGGCCACCAACGGTGCGCAAATCGTGGAACGTACTCCCTGCGAAACTATTGAATCAACGCCCGCGAATTCCTCGTCCGACGCAGCATCCTGTGAAAGCAGGGCCACCCGGTCTCTCATTACCTTCCTGGTGATCGTTCGTCCGATGCTCAGTTTGCGCGCGTGGTCGTCAAGTTTCTGATCACGAGCGCGCATCGCAATCGGGTTTAGTTTTACGTCTTCGAGATTGCCTGTGCCGCTGCCTTCGGCAAGCAGGGCCACCACACGGTCGGCAGGCGTTGATCGGAAAATAATGTCTGTGGCTTTTGCGAAGATGGCATCGAGATCGAAAACCGAGCCCAAGGTCTTGCTCATTTCATATAGGGCACTGAGGATATTGGCTTTTCGCTGTAGCGCCTCTAGCACCTTGTCGCGCCCGGCAGGTGCAGTTGGCACTTCGCCAGTGGTCGGATGGAGGACCGTGGTCATTACATCATTCGCAGAGATCAGCAACTGCGTATGCCCGAGAGGTTTGTCATCGTAACGTACTTCGCTGGTGCGCTCTTCCACCGTTTGTTCAAAGCGCAGAGTGCTGGCGCCAATTGTTACCCGATCACCATTCTTTAGTTGATGTTCGTAACGAGGCTCACCGTTAATAAAGACTTTGTTTGCGCTGCGACGAAGCTGTCCATTGATCATGGCTCCATCCACGATCGTGTACGAACCTTCGTCGGCGGATTTGATGTGTGCGTGATAGCGGGAAGCGCGCGGGTCATCAATTACTACCGCGTTATCGGGCGCGCGGCCAATTGTGCAAGCAGCTCCTGGCACGAAGTTATACTGCCACTGACGGCCGCTTGCATCGGTAATCTTCAGAAGTGCCATGACGAATTAATGTGCGGAAAACGACTTCGAGAGATGCGAATCAGGAAAGCATCAACGAATCTTGCTTGGGAAATTGTTGATCCTTCCGGTTTCGATCCTAGCAGGATGGGCTCAGGCTGACAAACCGAATCTGTTTTGCGAGACAATAGCTCATGTATCCGGTATGATTCGGCCACCTCGCAAGTCTAGTTGGAATTAATCCCTTATGCGTCACCTCACTAGCAGTGTTTTTGCCTCGGCGCTGATCATAAGCGGCCTGCTATTTGTGCCAGCTAGGTCACAAATCAAACCGGCGAACAAGATAGAGTCGGGAACTGTTTCCGGACGAGTAACGATGAAGGGAAAGGGCATGCCCGGAATAGTGGTTGGTCTGCGCACGGGGGAGTCCAATCAAACAAGGCCCAAGCTGAAAGGAACTACCGACGAGGATGGCAAGTATCGCATAACCAACGTGCCCGCAGGTGCCTACCAGGTCGCACCGATCGCTCCGGCGTTTGTGTTTTCCGACTACAGTAGAACCGGCACAACAGGAAAAGATCTCCTAATCGCGGAGGGCGAAACTGTAGAAGGCTTCGACTTCGCCCTGGTGCGTGGCGGTGTCATTACCGGGAAAGTCACCGATGCCGAAGGCCGGCCAGTTGTCGAAGAGTTTGTACATCTGGAGATGGATGATCAGTCGACCCCGCATTCAGTTGGGGCGGACGGAGTTCAGACTGATGATCGCGGCATTTTTCGAGCATTCGGAGTCCCGCCCGGGAAATACCGAGTGTCAGCCGGACCGGGAGATGACGGCTTCCTCGGAGGAAGGGGACGACCAACATATCGTCGAACCTTCTACCCCGGCACCACAGATCGAGCGCAGGCGACGGTGGTCGAAGCTACTGAAGCGAGTGAAGCGACGAACATTGATTTAACCGTCGTGCGGATGGCAAAGGGGGTTTCGGTGAGCGGCCGCGTGGTAGATGGCAAAAGCGGTGAGCCCGTAGGAAATGTCCGCCTCTATCTTACGAAGATTACCGTCGAAGGAACTTCAACTAGCCACACCAGTAGCGGGATCCAGGGCACCAACACGAAGGGCGAGTTCCGAGCCGAGGACCTGCCCCCGGGAAAATACACTGTCTCGGTTGCTCAGCAACGAGAGAATCTACGCTCCGAACCAGTAGCCTTTGACGTTCTCGATCAGGATGTAACTGGGCTGATGATAAAAACTTCCTTAGGCGCGAGCCTGGATGGAATAGTGGTAATCGAAGGCTCTCCCAAATCGGGAGGACAGCAAAAATTCTCTCCGCTCTTTGTCTCAGCCTTCATTCGTGATGAATCTCCCCAGGGAGGGCCTGGTCGGTATTCTGTAGTTAAAGCTGATGGTAGTTTTCACGTAACCGGATTACCGGCCGGAACCGTAAATCTCGTGCTAGGTGAGGCTGACGACAGCGGTGGCCACCGCAATATTGTCGTCTTGCGGATAGAACGAGACGGGGTCGTCCAACCCAATGGAATAGAGGTTCATAATGGCGAACAGGTAACAGGATTGCGCGTGTTTGCCACCCAGGGCACTGCAACCATTCGCGGCACCGTGAAGATTGAGAATGGGACGCTACTGCCGGATGGGCGTGTCTTTGTTAGCATTGTCAAAGCCGGTGAAACATCGAACATGGTGTCGCCGACCGTTGATACGCGCGGGCACTTCTTAGCCACTGGTCTAACATCCGGAAGCTATGAAGTGCAGGCTACCGTATTTATGCCACGATCAGTTGGCAGAGTATTCTCCAGCAAACACGTTGTAACCGTCACGGACGGGGTTGTCTCCGAAGTCACAATCCCGGTCGACGCCAGCAAGTTTCAACCAACTCCATGAAAGCAATTAGGATTTGGATCGTTAATGAGGACCAGGCTCCGGACAAGAAACTCGGCTTATCCCTGACGGTTGCACTTGCCATGCTCGTTGCGATGTTCGGTGCTGTACCGCGGTGAACCGGGGTTTACGGTTAGTGGAAGCGTGAGTGATTCAAGGAAGCCTGTTGAACGCTCCTGGCTCAATATCACTTTGAGCTCAATTAACAACGGAGTCGCTCAAGAGAACCTATCAACCTACCAGTCTTTCACTGGTAAGGGGTTTGCCATCTCCGGCATCGCTGATGGAGATTATCTGTTGACCGCGCAATCGTACTTTGGCGATGAGTGGGCTGTTTCAGACTCCCAACGGATTCGCGTTAGGGGTGCTGATATTACTGGCATCGAATTGATTACGAGGCCGTTCGGATCGATTGCGGGACGTGTCGTGCTCGCGGAGTCAAAAGCGCCTGAATGCAAGAGCAAGCGGCGGCCGCTGTTCGCCGAAACTGTAATTACTCCCTGGCACAATGATAAGGAGAGGAAGAATCAGCCGCTCTTCCTCTGGGCTATGGGAGGACCTTCAACTCCGAACAAGGACGGAGTATTCACGCTACGCAATTTGGCTTCGGGCCAGTACCGCCTCCACGCACGATTCTTTGCGCGCTACTGGTATCTTCGATCAATCACTTTGCCACCCTCAATCAGAACGCAGGACAAAGCGCCGCCGGCCGATCGATTGCAAGACGCCTCGAAAAATTGGATCACCGTGAAACTCGGAGATCGAGTGTCAGGACTCGTCCTCACGATCGCGGAAGGGGCAGCTTCACTCCATGGCCAGGTAAAGTCTCCTGAAGGCCAAAAGCCCGCCTCACGATTGTCCGTATTTCTAGTTCCAGCCGAGATCGAGAACGCGGAAGACGTGTTGCGATTTATCGCGTCGATGGTTTCGCCTGATGGAAGTTTCGCGCTTAATAACTTGCCACCGGGACGCTATTGGATAAATGCGAGCCCCGCTGCGGAAACGAATTCGACCCACAGTCGAAGATCCGTCTTCCTGAGCAAGCCGCAGAGCGCGCCAAACTGCGACAGGAAATTCAAGTCGCTAAAACTCCAATCGAATTGAAGCAATGCCAGAACATGACGAACTATTCATTAACATTAGTGGTTCCATAGCTATTGCGTGAGGATCAGCAACGATGCTCGCCGCATGTTAACGCGAGTAAGCGCAATTCACGCAGGTATAACAAAGTCACTTGTCAAGCTGAGCCTGTGCTCTCTTTGTTCTGAATCTGACGTTAAATCTGGATGTCAGTTGAAAAGCTTGACGCTGTCCAAGAGCGCTTGCTAGACTTCCGACACTTACCTAACCTAGGGGCCCGACGCGTGCTGCGTCGCTCAAGGGCTTCCCCAGACCCGCGCGTGCGGCGCAGTCTTGATTTTTGCATCAATGGAGGTGCGGTGTGGGCTTCAAAGTCGGCAAGAAAGTGGTTTATCCGAATCACGGAATCGGAACCATCGAGCGGATAGAACAGAAGCAAATAGGTGCTGCCTCACTTCCTTTCTATACTCTCCGCCTTGCGGCAAACAATTCCCTGGTTTTAGTCCCAGTTTCTAATGCATCGGAAGTGGGCCTTCGTTCCCCGATCTCGTCGGGTGAATGTGAAATGCTGCTTAAAGCCCTAGCCGATGATTTCTCTTCCCCAGCAAACGATTGGAAAGATCGTTTCAAGGACTTCTCGGAGAAGATGCGAACCGGTGATATCTTCGAGGTCGCTGATGTGCTTAAGCATTTGACCTATTTGAGCCACCTCAAGCCACTTTCATTTCGCGAGCAACGCATGCTTGAGCGCGCTCGATATCTGGTCGTTTCGGAGCTAGCCGCTGTCTGTCGGCAACCGGAATGTAACCTCGAGCCCCGGGTCGAACAAGCTCTTGCACGCGCCTGCAGTAAGCATGACCGGCATCCGGTTCGCGCTCATGCCGCAGGGGCTGCCGCCGGTCACTAGCGAAATTCCTCTGGAATCCAGCTAATCATTAGCCAATTCAGAACAGCACCCTCTTCAGAGGCGGTGTCGCTTGCCCTTGGGCTACGTCCCACATGCTATAATCCTTCACGTTTAACAGTCGATTTGCATCGGATGGACCCCGCCCTCTTTTGAAGAATGTCCGAACCGCCAAGTTATTTTTTCAGCCTGATATTCGCCGATGGTGACGCAACTGCTTCTACCAGTGTTGCAATGCTCCTCGTGAAGCTGGGCGCCGTGCTGTTGCTAGTTGCCGCCAATGGTTTTTTTGTAGCAGCCGAATTTGCGTTTGTAGGTGTCCGCCGCTCACGCATAGAAACACTGGCTGCGGCTGGAAAAGCTTCTGCAATCAGACTACTACGCCTCCTCGACAACCTGAACGCTTATCTTTCCGCGTCACAACTGGGGATTACTCTCGCCTCGCTCGGTTTGGGCTGGATTGGCGAACCCGTAATCGCCCGTATGTTGGAACCAGTCTTCTCCGGGCTTTCAGATACCGCCAGACACGGCCTGGCTTTTGGAATAGCCTTTTCGATAATCACTTCGCTGCATATCGTGCTGGGTGAGCAAGCGCCGAAACTATTTGGTCTGGCGCGGGCAGAGCGAGTTGCTTTAGCGGTCTCGCTGCCGATGGAAATTTTTTATCGAGTGTTTCAATGGCCCATCCGCGCCCTCGACTGGGCCAGTGCACGAACGGTCCGTCTCCTGGGCCTGCAGGCAACTTCGGAACATGCGTCGAGCTATACCGAAGCCGAGCTGCGGCAGTTGGTTGACATTTCCAGGGATAGTGGTCATCTGCGCGCGGAAGAACGCCGCTTGATTCACAGGGTGTTCGAGTTTTCGGATACCTTGGTCCGTGAAGCCATGGTGCCACGTACTGCAATCGCGGCGATCTCCAGCGACACTTCCCTGGAAGCCATTACTAAGGCGTTTGAGCAGAATCGCTATTCACGTCTTCCGGTTTATCGCGAATCCATAGATGATGTGATCGGGTTCGTGCACAGCAAGGACGTGATGCCCTATCTCCTCCATCCCGAAGCCTTTCGTCTGGAAGACGTCATGCAGCCCCCTTTGTTCGTCGTAGACACGGCGCGCCTCGAACATGTTTTGCGGCAGATGCAAAAAGGCAAGACTCACTTTGGATTCGTCGTGGACGAGCACGGCGGGCTCGAAGGAATTATTACTCTTGAAGATTTACTGGAAGAAATTGTTGGCGAAATATCTGACGAACACGACGAAGAAGTTAACGAGCAGATTAACCCGGTGGACGATGGGCAGTTCCTGCTGGATGGCGGGCTGGCTGTTCGGGACTTGAATCGCAGGCTAAAATTGTCCGTGCCAGAATCTGAAGGTTACACGACTCTCGCCGGGTTCTTGATGACTGCCGCCGGCCACGTGCTAAAACCAGGCGAAGTAGTGAAACATAACGGCCTCACGTTTCGAATCGAACGTGTTGAGCGTCGCCGAGTCCTACGGGTGCGTCTGGAATTACCGGAGGAAACCGAAGTATCAGGATCTGAGGCGACCGCAGCAGGTGCTCGCGCCGTCGGATAAAACATTCTTTGCAGGAGCAAACGAAAATGAGCTGGATTGATCAAGTCCAAGCGAGAGAGATTCTGGATTCGCGGGGCAATCCCACAGTGGAAGCGGAAGTTACGCTGGTGGGCGGTGAAGTGGGCCGAGCAGCGGTACCCTCAGGAGCGTCAACAGGAGAGCATGAAGCCGTCGAGCTACGCGATGGTGATAAAAAACGCTATGGCGGCAAAGGTGTTTTGAAGGCTGTGCGCAACATAAATGACGTTATTGCGCCCGAGCTGGACGGCATAGACGCGCTCGATCAAACCGAGGTAGATCAGACGTTGATTGAACTCGATGGCACGCCGACCAAGTCAAAACTCGGAGCGAATGCACTCTTGGCCGTATCACTTGCCACTGCACGAGCGGCTGCCAACTATCTCGAGATCCCGCTTTACAAGTATCTCGGCGGACCCAACGCGCGTACTCTTCCGGTCCCCATGATGAATATCATCAATGGAGGAGCTCATGCCGATAACAATGTGGATTTCCAGGAGTTCATGATCGTGCCCGTTGGTGCACCTGCATTTCGTGAAGCTCTCCGAATCGGGGCGGAAGTCTTCCATACGCTTAAATCTGTCTTGCAAAAGAAGGGCTACGCCACCAGTGTGGGTGACGAAGGCGGATTCGCTCCTAACTTGCGATCAAACGAGGAGGCGATCGAAACCATTCTCGAGGCCATCACGCAGGCGGGATACAATGCCGGCACCGACTGCTTGCTGGCCCTCGATCCGGCAGCCAGCGAGTTTTTCGACGGTAAGTCTTATGTGTTTAAGAAGAGCGACAAGCGAAAGCTGTCGAGTGATGGGATGGTTGCTTACTGGAAGAGCTGGACCGAGCAATACCCAATTGTCTCCATTGAGGATGGGATGGCCGAGAATGATTGGGACGGCTGGAAGACTCTAACCGATGAACTTGGCAAGCATGTGCAGTTGGTTGGTGATGATCTCTTTGTCACTAACACCGCGTTTCTCCGCAAAGGCATCGAGCGGGGAGTGGCGAACTCGATCCTGATCAAGGTTAACCAGATCGGCACGCTCACTGAAACACTTGATTGCATCGAGCTGGCGAAGACATCCAACCGAACAGCCGTTATCTCACACCGTTCCGGAGAGACCGAGGATCCCTTCATCGCCGATCTCGCCGTTGCCACCAACGCCGGCCAGATCAAAACGGGCTCCTTATCGCGCACAGATCGGATCGCGAAATACAATCAACTCCTACGGATCGAGGAGGATTTGCGCGGAGCATCACGTTACCCAGGTCGCGCGGCGTTCTACCAGATCGCGCCGTCATCGCAATCGAATCACCGCCCGAAGAAAGCCCGCGCGGCGAGACGTTGAAGGCAGCTTTGTTGAAGGCGTGAAGATCACACGAGGTTCTTTTAGCGCAAATGAGTCTTGAGTGGCAGCGAGGGGAGTTTTCAATCAGCACTGATCGAGATCGCCTCGACGTACCGGTCATTCATAACTTCCTCTCGAAAGATTCATATTGGGCCCAGGGTCGGGCCGTCGAGACTGTAAAGCGTTCCATCGAAAACTCACTTAACTTTGGTCTCTACAATGGTGAACAGCAAATCGGTTTTGCTCGAGTCGTAACGGACTACGCCACTTTCGCGTGGCTTGCGGACGTCTTTGTCCTTGATGCATATCGCGGGCGAGGCCTCGGCAAATGGCTGGTCGAAGTCATCATCTCGCATCCGGAGCTACAAAAGTTCCGCCGTTGGGTGCTGGCCACCAAAGATGCGCACGAGATCTATCGTCAGTTTGGCTTCATTGAGCTCAAGCGGCCGGAACGCTGGATGGAGCGACCCGATACACAGATGCAGGAAACACCGGACTACTGGCAGGACGCCGCTCAATAGATCACAACCTAATTCACCTCTAAGGCAGACTTGAAACAAAACACACCCCTCGCGCTAATAGTTATCGATGGCTGGGGCTATTCGCCTATCCGTGAAGGAAACGCGATTGCTCTCGCCGCCACACCCTACTACGACGAATTGACTGAATCGTATCCCCACACGCTGCTCGAGGCTTCCGGCACGCGAGTCGGCCTTCCTGCGGGAGTCATGGGCAACTCCGAGGTGGGCCACCTCAACATTGGTTCCGGCCGCGTGGTCCGGATGGATGTCTCCCGAGTTGACTATGAAATCGCCACCGGCGAGTTCTTCAAAAACGAGGTTCTGGTCGCGGCGATGGTAGGCGTTAAGAAACGGAACCGGGCTCTACATTTGATGGGGCTGATTTCCGACGGTCAGGTTCATGCGTCACTCGAACACCTTTACGCACTACTGCGCATGGCCAAGGCCCATGGACTCGAACGCGTTTACGTCCATTGTTTCCTTGACGGCCGTGACACGCCGCCGGCCTCAGCGGTCGAGTATGTCTCAATGCTGCAAAAGAAGATTGAGGAGATTGGGGTGGGCAGGATCGCTACTCTCGTGGGCCGCTACTACGCGATGGATCGTGATAAGCGCTGGGAAAGAATCAAACGTGCCTATGATTTATTGGTTCACGGCCAGGGTGAGCAATCCACTGATCCAGTCGGAGCGATCAAACGAGCCTACGAGCGAGGACTCACGGACGAATTCATCGAACCGATTGTGATAGTGGACGCCAGTGAGGAACCAGTGGCGACAATTAAGGACGAAGACGCAGTCATCTTTTTCAACTTCCGACCTGACCGCGCTCGACAACTTACTCGCGCACTTGCGGTGGCAGGTTTCAACGAGTTTCCAGTGCCCGACAGGCCGAGGATCGATTTCGTCTGTTTCACACTCTATGATCGGACCTTTCCGCTGGCCATAGCGTTTGCTCCCCACGAGCACCAAAATGTCCTGGCAGAAGTCTGGGCCAACATCAGTATGCGCAACTATCGTCTTGCCGAGACTGAGAAGTATGCTCACGTTACCTACTTTTTCAACGGTGGCGTTGAAAAGGAATACCCCTCGGAGCGCCGACTGCTTGTGCCTTCGCCAAAGATCGCCACTTATGATCTGCAACCCGAGATGTCGGCATTTAAGGTCGCTGATCAGGTGCTACGCGGCATCGAAGATGACCAGACTGATGTTTTCGTCGTTAACTTTGCAAACCCCGACATGGTGGGCCATACAGGTAAACTCGACAAAACCATAGAGGCTTGCCAGTACGTGGATACTTGTTTGGGATGGATTACCAAAGCTGTTCGCCGGGCAGGGGGCGTGACTCTGATTACTGCCGACCACGGAAACGCGGAGCAAATGATCAATCCGGAAACTGGCCAGCCGCATACAGCCCACACAACAAATCCGGTACCTTTGCACTTAATCGATGAAGCATCCCGCGGTTTGAAGCTCCGCGAAGGAGGTGCGCTTGAAGACGTGGCGCCCACCATTCTCGCGTTGCTCGGCATTGCCAAGCCGGCGGAAATGACCGGGTGCGACCTGCGGGATTCTTAAAGAACATTTGTAGGGGCGTCCGTCCGTGGGCGCCCCATCGTACTTAATGTGTAGCCCGTGATTTGGCAATGCCACGATGGGGCGCCCACGGAGGTACGCCCCTACAATATCAAGCGGTAAAAGCAATTGAGCTTTGATCCGAGAAACATCCTGGTTATTGATTTTGGCCAACTTGGCGATGTCGTGCTAAGTCTGCCTGCACTGCGCGCCATTCGCGAACGCTTTTCGAAAGCGATCATCACGGTGGCGGTCGGTAAGCCGGGGGCGGAGGTGGTTGAGCTCTCACGCTATGCCGACTCCACCCTGGTGGTTGATCGGGTGGCGCTGAGGGATGGAGCGAAGTTGGTCTCGCTGGCGCGTATCGCCAAGCTGGTCAAAGCCGTACGACGGTCTCAGTTTGATTTTGTGATTGATCTTCATAGCCTGTCAGAAACAAACCTCCTGGGATTTCTGTCAGGCGCGCCGAAGCGCCTCTATTCAAGACGCCCCAAGCGCTCACTTGATTTTCTTGCTAACTTCCACCCGCGACCGCCTGTTGAGGTTGATCACCGTAAACGCCATTTAATCGATCGTTATCTCGATGTCCTGATCCCGCTGGGGGTCAGGGACGCGGACCGTTTACCTCATCTCAAAACATGGCCGGGAGACGATGCAGCCATAGAAAGGATCTTGAAACAAGCCAAGGCTGATGTTGGCACTCCCCTGGTCGGACTATTTCCTGGAGCGGGACATCCCAGCCGTCGCTGGCCGCTCGAACGGTTCGCTGAACTCGCCGATTTCCTCACTCGGAACGATCACGTAAGAATTCTGGTCTTTCTGGGACCCGAAGAACGTGCGCTTGTTCAAGATATTAGGCGACGATTCCCGCCAACTACTCTCGTTCTCGATAAACTTACTATCCCCCAGGTCGCAGCCGCTCAGGCGCGACTTGCCGTGTTTGTCTCAAACGATACCGGGCCCATGCATATTGCTTCGGCCGTGGGCACTCCAGTGGTTCTGCTGCTCGATAAGCGCGCTCCTCAAAGCTACTTGCCTCAAGGCGATCGTCACCAAATCATCTACAGCAGCGCCATCGACGAAGTTACCGTGGATGAAGTCTATACCGCAGCGCGAACTGTATTGGCAGGAAACCGATCCGCTACTCTCTTCGCAAGTTGAATCGTTCAACATCCGATTGTTTCATTATCGCGAAGAGTTCCACAAACTTCAGGGCTATGGTTCCGCCCGAGACTCAGCATGGTTAAGGATGAGCCGCATTACTAAATTGACTCGCCAACTTCTTGTTAACTGCGCTTTAGGTGCTTTGCTCGTAGTGGTCTCAATAGTTACCTTAAGACCGCTACATACCGGTAGGGCACTTTCGGAGATAGCCAACAAGGAGTCCTATTCAACGGCCTCGTCCAGGGTTTCCGAAGCCACCAAGGATTCAAAACAACCCGCAACGTCCCTCTCTCAGTCTATTGACTCCGTGATTGACCAGAGCGAATTTGCTTCGGCCCGTTGGGGCGTTTCCGTTATTTCGCTCACCACCGGGAGGGAGGTTTACGCACGGAACGCCGGCCAGCTTTTTATCCCCGCTTCAAATATGAAGGTCTACACGACCGGCGTGGCCCTGGACCTCCTGGGCGCTGACTATCGTTGGCGTACCTCGGCTTACGCCAAGGCTCAACCCGATGCAAGCGGAACAATCATCGGTGATCTCACACTCTACGGACGGGGAGCGCCCGACCTCGTCGCGCGAGCGAAAAAGGATGGCGATGGCTCGTTGGCCCAGCTCGCTAATGACCTTTACCAGCGTGGTGTCCGTCAGGTTAGGGGAAATGTGATCGGTGATGAAAGTTACTTTCGCGGTGAGACTTTGGGCGATGGCTGGCCCTGGACCGATCTCCAGTGGTATTTCGGTGCTGAAGCCAGCGCTCTTTCTGTCAACGACAACGAGGTTGGGCTCAGTATCCTGCCACCGCCAAAAACAGATTCCGCACCCCAGGCAAAAGTTAACGACGGGGACAATTACATCGATATCCAAAACAGCCTGGCAGTCGTAAAGCGCGGGGAACGAATGACGATCGGAATAGAACGCGGCCTTTCAGATAACAAGGTTCGGGTTTGGGGAGAGTTTCCACTCGGCAGCAGAGGGTTCGGAGCTCGGCTTTCTGTCCACAGACCTTCGCTCTGGGCAGCGAGACTTTTTCTCAAGGCTCTTCAGGCCCGGGGGATTGAGGTTCAAGGAACCGCCGAGACTCGTGACGCCCGCGTGCCTCCAAATGACCGTTTCGATCCCTCAGCCTCTACTGAGTTGGCCTTCGTTTCCAGTAAGCCGCTGAGTGAAATCGTAAAGGAGACAAACAAAGCCAGCATTAACCTTTACGCGGAGCTCCTTCTCCGCACGCTCGGGAGAGAACGCCGCAACTTGGTCTCGACATCGGACCCGGTTGGACGAGAACGCGGCGACGACGAAGCGGGTTTGCAAGTCATACGTCTCTGGTTGTCGCGGGCAGGGATTTCGACATCCAGCATGGCCTTTCATGATGGGTCGGGCCTGTCGCGTCTTAACCTGGTCACGCCCGAGTCAATTTCCAGACTACTTGTTTCCCTTTCCAAGACTGCCATAGGCCCGGTTTTTCGCGCTTCGCTACCTATTTCGGGCCGGGATGGCACGCTGGGCGGCAGGCTGGGAAAGCTGAGCGACAGGGTCACAGCTAAAACTGGATCGCTCACCTATTCCACGTCGCTATCGGGATATGTAACCGCAACTGGAGGTGAGGTCCTGGCCTTTTCGATTCTCTGTAATGACCAGACGGCCCGAACCAGCAGCACCCGCGTAATCGACCAGATTGTGTCGCTTCTGGCCGCAGATCGGACTATTAAGGGCTGAAGCCCCAGTTTCGTCATGTTCTTACCACGTTTTCCCTAGACAAACGACGTTTAACCCGCTATTATCCCCTTGCCGCGAAGTCCGCGGCTGTTGGCAACGAGTGAGAGCTGACACCCCACCTCAGGTTTAACCCCAACTTGTCCCGGTCCTCATGGCTTTCAGGAGCGAAGAACTATGTTGAAACGAATCAGCACAACCACTTTGACCCTCGTTGCCGCGCTAATCTTATTTTCCGTCAGCTCCAACAACTTCGCGCAGTCCAATCTGACCGCGAAGGCGAATAATATTCAACCCCAACCAGCCGCCGCCGCAGTCGAAAGCGATCGAATAAGGGATGGACTCGTGGGACCTGTACGTAGAGTGCGCACCGAAGTCGTGAAACTAGCCACCCTGGATGGAAGACTCGTCGAAGGCAAACGCTCTCTGCTTGAGGTTGTTGCTTACGACATCAAAGGAAATAAGATTGAGAACAAGTACTTCCCGGTAGCCGGAGGCACCCTAACCGGCAAAGAAGTTTACAAGTACGACGACAAGGGGAACATCAGCGAGATGACTATGCTCAACGATGACGGTTCGTTGCTGAGCAAAGAGACTTATAAGTATGAGTTTGACTTTGCTGGCAACTGGAACAAGATGACGGCCTCTGTTGGTGTCGTCGAAGGAGGCAGGTTTAGCTTCGAGCCAACCGAGATCACCTATCGCGCGATCATGTATTACCTCGATGCGAATATGGTGAAGATGGCTCAACCGACTGCTCAGCCAAACGTGCCACCAGCTCCTTCTTCAAAGTCATCAGACACTGTCGCCAAGGTGAGTTCTGAAGGTAAGGTGGAAGCTGATCCCCCGGCAATCAAACAGCCGGCTGTAAGTCCGAAATCAACGCCATCGCTGCCACCTGCGTCGAACATGTCGGGCGTGATGGATGAAACGAACTCGGCTGAATTAAGGACTGTCAGCATGACTCCGGCGACCACTGGTCCCGTGGTGGGGTTGGAGTCAGAGCCTCCGCCAAGTCCGGCACCGAGACCGATACTAAAGCCGGTTTCTGGCGGCGTCCTCAATGGCATGGCACTTTCGCTGCCGGCTCCTTCATATCCTGATACTGCTAAACGGATGAGGATCGCCGGCAGTGTAACCGTAGAAGTTGTGATAGATGAAAACGGCAAAGTGATTTCGGCTACAGCCACCGGTGGGCCGGTGACCTTGCGCGAAGTAGCCGTGAAAGCAGCGCAGAGAGCGCGGTTCTCTCCAACGAAGCTTTCGGGTCAACCGGTAAAAGTATCGGGATTGATCAACTATAAGTTCGCTCTCACCCAATAGATCGAATAGTGATACTCAGGTGACTAGCGCGTTTCATTTTTAATTTGCCCCCACCAAATCTCTCTTCCCGACGAGGAGCTATTGTCATGCCATTGACCGGACACCTCAGTGACCTTTCACTTTCAGAACTCATCGAGTTCTTTTGTAACCAGCGTAAGTCTGGACGGCTTAAGGTCCTATATCCGCAGGGATCCGGTTATTTTTACCTGCAGGCGGGTTCCGTGGTGGACGCCAAAATTGGTCAGTTGCGTGGGATCGACGCGGTTTACTACGCGTTGACGTTGCCGAATGCCAAGTTTGAATTTAGTGGCTCAACGGAAGCGGCTGAACGCACCATCAATCAACCGTGGACCCAGGTTGTGCTTGAAGGACTGCGCCGTTTGGACGAAGGCATCACGCCAGCAGAAGCGTTCCCGGTGGGTTACCAATCCGAGAAAGAGAAGGTCGAGCCTGAAACCGTTGAGGTAGTCAAAACTCTGAAGATTAAACCACAGATTCACGTGCCGGCATTTCTCACATACATCGGCAAAGAGTCTTTGGCAAAGCGAAAGCCGTTATTTGCCGCTGCAGTGGTGGTTGCGGTGCTTGGCACAGTGGCAGCCGTCGGGGTGCCCGCCGGTTGGTACAATCGTGAGAAAGTGTCAGCGGCCGCGTCTCAGTCAGTGGTCTCGACCCCCGTACCAGAACCGGTCCAGGAGCCTGTAGTATCTTCCACTCCCGACGCTTCGCACGCTCAAAACACTGCCAGTACCAGCGCTGCCGAAGATGATGCTGCAATGGCAGCCAAGCGCCAGCGAGAAAGAGATCGCGCCAGAGCGCGTGAAGATAGGCCTGCCACGGCCAACGGTTCGTCTTCGCCAGCGAACGGGCTCACAGCGAATGCGGGACCTAAACGAATTACGGTTACTGTCACTTACGATGAGTCAGGTCGAGTGACACAGGCTTCTGGCGGGGATGCCTCGGCAATTCGTATAGCGCGTCAAAAGCGCTTTCCTCCCGGTAAGGCCGGCTCGGCTAACGTAACGATTCCAATCAACTAATAGGGTAGGAGAAAAGGGTAACAGGGAAAGGCAAGAAGGACGCCTTTACCCCTTTACCCTTTTATTCTGTCTTAACCTTCACTATCCCGAGGATTACAAGCAGCGCCCGTTTCAAGCCGGCTTCACGGTCGCGGGGATCATACCATTCATCGATGGTGTGGGAATTTCCGGACATGCCTCCCCCGCCGAGTGTGATTGCTGGTAAGCCCAATGAAATCGGAACGTTCGAATCGGTCGACGCCTGGTCCAAGCGCGGCGTGAAACCTAAGGCCCGCGTTGCCTCATGAGCGAGCTCTACTATCGTCGCATCAGCACGAGTTTCGCCGCTGGGACGTTCGCCTATTAACTGAAGGTTGAGTTCCAACGGCAGATCGTCTTTTCGTCGGGTCGCATTCTCGTCATCCGCCGCTTCCCTGACTGCCCGGCGGAAAAACGCATCAAGTCTGAGTAGCTCGCGCTCACTCGCTGAGCGAAGGTCAACCTCCATGACTGCCTCACCGGGTATGGCGTTAACACTTGAGCCTCCTTCGATGCGACCTACATTGAAGGTGGTCCTGGGTCGCTTCGGTGCAGGATAGGAAGCAAGTCTGGAGATGGCGCGTCCCAGCGCGTGGATGGGATTGGACACGCCAAAATCGGCCCACGAATGACCGCCTGTACCGCGCAAGCGCACTCGATATCGCCTCGAACCGAGCGCGCCGTTGGTGATGCGATCTACTCCACCGCCATCTATGCTGATGAACGCATCGATCCGGCTGGCCCATTCGCCCTTGCCGAAGAGATGGCGCACACCGCGCAGATTGCCTGCTCCTTCTTCGCCCACTGTTCCCACAAACAGAATTGAGCCCTCAGTTACAATCTGCGCGACGTCCAGAGCCTGAGCGATTGCTAATAGCGCAACCAGTCCACAGCCATCGTCGGAGATACCAGGCGCGAACAATTTGTTCGCGATTCGCCTGACAGTGAAATCCGTTCCGAGTGGAAAAACAGTGTCGAGGTGAGCGCTGACAACCAGTAGAGGAGAAAGCGAGCGTCCTCTGCGCAGTGCCAGGCAGTTGCCTTCCTCGTCAATCCGAGCATCCTCCAAACCGATCTCGCTAAACCGTTCCCGCAGATAGTCAGCTCGTCTCTTCTCATCAAAAGGAGGCGCGGGGATCGAGCAAATGCTGATCTGCTCCTCGGTTATCTCTTCAGCATGGGAATCAAAAAAGTTAAAGACAACTTGCACGGAAGGCGATGCCAACATCTCTGCGATGCTCTTAGCTGTCGTTATGGTCAGGGTGGGTATCATGGACATGTGGCACAGACTTTAGTCTGTGATCTGGTCGCGAAAACGAAAACACAGACTAAAAAGTCTGTGCCACTTCAAACTAGTTGCAAAATTTCGTCGGCAGCCAATACCGCAGCCGATAGCTTGGCGTGTTCATAGATCCGATTGACGCGCTCCTCACTGGGTTCGATGCCTCTTTTCTCAAGCCAATAAATGACATTGGACTTACCACTCATTGGCCCGATCTCAATGACTTGCTCCAGCCCAAATTGACCGGCCGGTACGCCTGAGTAGACAAGATCGGCAAGTTCTCGATCACCCTTCCGGTAGCTCTTGATCACTGCAGCGGCATGTACGCCAGTGGCTGTACGAAAGGCATCCCGCCCAAACACTGGGTAATTAAAAGGTATCGTCCACTCACACGCGACTGAGGCGACGTTGCAATACTCGCCGAGTCGCGCCAGGTCGTTGTCGATCCAACCCATGAGTTTGAGGTTCACCAGCAACTGATCCATCGGCGTATTGCCTACCCGCTCGCCCATTCCCAGGGCCGACCCATGAACTTGATCTGCACCGCCTTCGATCGCCGCAATCGAATTGATCACTCCGAGGCCGCGGTCCTGGTGTCCATGCCAGTCGAGTCTGACATTTCCGCCTTGCTCCTCGACAATGTTCTTAACAAACCGCACGACTGCGCGAGCCCCATCGGGCGTCGAGTGGCCCACCGTGTCGCAGACACAAACCGCCTTTGCCCCGCATCGAATCGCCGTCGTGTAAAGCGCGCGCAGTGTTTCAGGGTCGGCGCGGGTAGTATCTTCAGTGACGTACATCACGGGCACACCTTCCTTGACCGCAAACGTCACCGCATCTTCGGTCATTTCGAGGAGTCTCTCCAGAGTCCAGTCTTCCGCAAAGAAGCGCACCGATGAAGATCCGATGAACGTGCAGGCTTCGATCGAGATTCCGGCCCGTTGCGAGATTTCGACAATGGGAATGATGTCGTTGCGATGAGTACGCGCCGCGCAATTGGGGCGGATCTTGAGTTTCTTATCGACTATCTCGCGAGCCAGACGTTCCACGCCCGCCGCATGAGTGCCACCCGCTCCGGGCAAGCCGATGTCCGCGGTATCGATGCCCAGGGCATTCATCAGGTGGAGCAATTCAATCTTCTGCTCGACTGTGGGTTCGCGAACTGAAGGTGATTGCAAGCCGTCGCGCAGAGTTTCATCGTCAAAACCGATGTGCCGGTTAGGTGCCTTTATTGCAGGATCAATCGTGTTCCAATCGTAGACTAATTCGTTCACAGGCACCGTTGTAGAAACCTCCAGCGACAACTACATCGAAATTATTCTAGGGAGAATTTGATTACAGCAATGGCGGCAGGCAATGTCAAGATAGCCCCCCACCAAGACACAGAGATGGGGAGACGCGGGGACACGGAGACCCGGAGACGGGGAGACGTGGCTAAATTCGCAGGTAAGGAAGGGTGGTTTACCCCCGCTCGCGTTTCATGAGAGTCAGGCGGGGGTAAACCACCCTTCCTTACCTGCGAATCTAGCCGCGTCCTCGTGTGCAGCGGGCGCACTGCCTTTGACGCAAGCTTCGCTCTGGTATAGCCTCGGACGCGTTTCGCTGGTAGGCAATTCTCGTCGGCAATTAGGCAATTTTGAACCGGTCCCAATCCCAGGCTCCAATTAAGACGATTGCTCTAGGCTCGGACCGGGCCGCCAAGATCATGGCGGTCCGCGCGTGCGTGGCCCGAGTCGCGCAAATCGACTCCTCATGGACCGAAGCCAACGTCTTGGCGCGTGCCGTAAGCACCAATGCGCCCGCCATGCCCCTGACCGATTGGGAGCTTATGCAGGGCGCACGGGAAAGGGCCTTGGCAGTCCGCGACGTGCTTCGCAGCCAGCGTCTGGAGGCTGATATTTATGTCGGACTCGAGGGAGGGTTCCACTCGATTTCGATTGAGGGGGAGTGGCACACGTTTCTGCGCGGCTGGGCTTACGCCACTGACGGCAAGAACGGGACCTTTGGAGCGTCACCTTCAATTACTGTCCCCAACGCATTAGCCAGAAAAGTAATCGAGGGCCGCCGCGAGCTGGGTCTGGTGATCGACGAAGTTTCAGGCAAGCGCAATACCCGCAGCCGCGAAGGCGCCTGGGGTGTTCTTTCGCGGGACCTCGTCACCCGTTCGCTCAGTTTTGAGCTGGCGCTGATCGCCGCTTTTGCGCCTTTCTACAATCCTAAGCTATACCAGAAGATGGATAAAGGGACTTGATGATGGATGAGTTGATTGTTCAAGGCAATGATGAACCGTTGCCACACCCACGCACAATGCCGGGCTGGGTTGAAGTGATTGCCGGCGCGATGTTTTCCGGAAAATCGGAGGAGCTAATCCGCCGTCTGCGGCGCGCGAAGATTGCTCGACAAAAGGTCCAGGTTTTCAAACCGGAAGTCGATTCGCGTTATTCAAACGACCATATTGTTTCCCACTCGGAGATGCGCCACGAGTCTTCAAAGATCCGCACGGCAGCGGAACTGCTTGCCGCGGTCGAGACTGATACCGAAGTTGTAGGAATCGACGAAGGTCAGTTTTTCGACAATGCACTCGTTGACGTAGCCAACGAGCTGGCTAAGAGAGGTGTGCGGGTAATAATTGCCGGACTGGATCAGGACTATACCGGCAAACCCTGGGAGCCGATGCCGCAACTCCTCGCCATCGCCGAGTACATCACCAAAACTCACGCCATCTGCATGAAGTGTGGCCAGCCCGCCAACTACTCCCAACGCATCTTCGAATCAGAAGAGCGCGTCGCCGTCGGCGCCGTCGGCATGTACGAAGCCCGCTGCCGCAGGTGTTTT
>JAMQPH010000437.1 GCA_023717605.1 Pyrinomonadaceae bacterium | reverse complement strand
GATCACTGTCCCGCCGCCTTCCGAGGCCTGCCATTCGAGCGCATTGCACGTAAGAGCCTCAGACGGCGCTCCTGGCCAGACATAACCCCAGAAGTCCGCGTGTCCCTTGGCACGCTCCCCCTTCTGAATGCGAGCGGCCATTGCTTCAAGCTCGTCCCAGTTCTTCGGCGGCTCGCGGTAGCCGTATTGACGCAGCAGATCGACTCTGTAAAATAGCGCTCCAACAGCCATGGTGTAGGGCAAGGCGACCAGCTTGCCTTTTGCACTATAGCTGGCAATCAGCTCAGGGAAGTGCGCTGCGATCTCGCGCTCCGGGATGTATGTTCGAAGATCGACGAATTCGTCAGCGAGGATTTCGGGCCAGACCACGTCTATACCGTAGACATCCGGCACGCTTGCTCTTCCAGCCAGGAGGCTCCGCCAGGTCGCCAGTTGCTCAATTGCGGGCTCCGGAGCCGGAAGCACCTCAACCCGGATGCCAGTTCGGGCAGTGAACGTTTTCAGCGACTCGTTCATCCACTGCTGGGAGCCCTTGTCTGACCAGAGTTGGTGAATCAGGGTGATGGTAGTGCCGGCTGCCGGTTTCGAGGATTCTCTGCAGCCTTGCCCTGTCAAGAGTACGAGAACACAAGCGCCGACCACAACGTATGACCGAACCCGCGGGGCGACCGATGGAACAGAGCATTTCATGCGACCTCCAGCGATTGCAGGCCGCCGGGTTGTCTCTTTCGACCGCATCCCCCACCGGAAGCGAAAAAGGAATTCATCGTTCAATATCTCCTTTCGTTTGGCGATGCTGCGGTTGGAATCGTGACTCGGCCGGAACCGAATTCTCCCACAAACTTTGAGTGACGCCAAGGTATCTTATCTCTCGGTAGTGCATCAGTGAGGCACTACCTATCTCTCCAATGTTTCGGCAATCGTCGCAGAGAGCTTTCCGTCCTCCGAATCTGGGCAGCTGACTTCCATCCAGCGCGTTGCTGAGCCGAACCGACTCTTGGCGCGTTTACCTTTGCCAGACGCATATCGGCGAGGGCCCTTTAATGCCCAACTCCTCGATCCAATTTCATTGCCGCCAAACTCCGCCGTAGTTGGAGGTCTGAACACGGAATTCTGCCAATGAGTCCAGTGGCGGTATTGCTAGCGGATAATTGTTGAGTTCCTGGCCGCTGATTTCCATGCCGTCGATGAGGACACGGACGTGTTGTCTCTTTGCCCCCCGACCGAGAACGCGGGGCCGTAATTGGCCTGGCGTTGAGTGGCACTGGCACGGCCCCCGTTGATCACGCCGGCGGATAGAGAAACCAACTGCATTACATTACGCCCGTTAATCGGCAACCCCAGGAGCCGCTTGTCATCGATGACTTGCGATAAGCTTGCGTCCGAAGACTCGAGCAAACCACGGTCGGCTTGAACGACAATTGACTCATTTACCGATCCAACCTGCAACGTTACCTTCAAACCCTTCGTTTGCGTCACTTGCAGCGCGACATCCTCAATTACAGCTTTCGTGAAGCCGGGATGTTCAAGTTCGACCCGGTAATTGCCGAACGGCAACGCCCGGAACTCAAAAGATGGGGCTATCGATGTACCGGGAGGAGGGAGAAAGATGCAAAGGCACCTGATCTTCGGAACCCACCCCAAGGCCATTTCGAGTGAATCAGAGTTCGAGGAATCCCCGTTTCAGCGCAATCGTGACGGCGTGGGTGCGATCGTTAGCACCCAACTTGGAGAGGATGTTCGGACTTGACCTTTCACGGCGTCTTCGGTGACTGAGAGCTGCGTCGCAATCTGTTTGTTGGTATTGCCCTCGGCGATCAGGCGCAAGACGCGCACTTCCGCCGGTGACAGTGTCTCCTCGGCGGCATGTTCGACGAGCTCAAAAGAGACCTCCGGAGACAGGGACTTTCTTCCCGCGTGTACCGCACGGATCGTGTTCAGCAGTTCTTTATGCAGGCTGTTCTTCAAAAGGTAAGCGCGGGCGCCCGCTTGAAGGGCACGCCGGGCCTGGACGTCGCCGGTGTAGGTGGTGAGTACGATAATTCGTGCCTCCGGGAATTCGTCGCGGATGGCAAGCGTCGCATCCAGGCCGTTCATCTCCGGCATCTGCAAGTCCATCAGCGTCACGTCAGGCCGGTGCGAGCGAAACTGTTGAATCGCTTCGCGGCCGTCCGCGGCTTCGGCCACTAACGTCATGTCGGACTCGTCGGCAATAAGCGCGGCAATCCCCTGCCGCAGGACCGGATGATCATCCACGGCCAGAATCCGAATTTTTTTAGAATCTTCATTCATGACGCGCTCCTACTCCGGCTTGGGTGGGCCGTCCAAAGTAACCGATCGGTGGGAGGCCCCGTCGTAAGCGATAGGGCCCGGAATACTGAGTTCGATCTGGGTACCGGAATTGAGCTTGCTCCAGACCTCCAGATGTCCGCCCACGATTTCTGCCCGCTCACGCATTCCTGGCAGCCCAAAGTGTCCTGAGGGCTGACGCTGCATAGTGTCTTCGTCGACGCCCTTCCCGTCATCACGGACGCGCAAGCGAAAGTGCCGTTTGTCGTATCGAATCTCCACCGTGATCCCCCGCGCCTGTGCGTGACGGAAGGCGTTGCGCAACGCTTCGCCGGCGATGCGGTATGCCTCGTCACGCACAACCGGGTTCAGGTTGCGGGGAGAGCCCTCCACTTCCACATCAATGGCGGGAAAATCGGGCCCTGACGCACTGGTGATAAGTTCTTCTCCAATAGCCTTTAGCCCGTTGGCAAGATCATTGGTTTCGAACGCCGACGAGCGCAATCCCTGCACCGCGTCACGACCTTCGGTAATCGCCTCAGCCGCCTGCTGGATTGCGCTATCAAGCCGTTGCCTGGCGTCGTCTGGACGCTCGGGCAGGAGTTTCGCAGCCGACTGGAACCTGAGCAGCAGGCCTTGAAAACTCTGAAGCAGAGTGTCGTGCAGTTCGCGCGCAATGCGCGTGCGCTCACTCACTCGCGCTTCGAACGTCCTATTGAACTGGTGCGCGAGTTGACGGACACGGAGTTGATAGCCCGCCCAGAACAAGCCAAGGATCAAGGCTACGCACGCGAGGCGGAACCAGGTGGTCTGGTAGAAGGCAGGGGCAACCGAGAAGTCCAGTTCGGCGGCGCTTTCATTCCAGACGCCGTCACTGTTGCAGGCCATCACGCGGAATGTGTACTTGCCGGGAGGCAGGTCCGTGTAGAACGCCTGCCGGCGCGTGCCGGCGTCGTGCCAATCACGCTCATAGCCGTCGAGTCGATAACGGAATTTCACCTTCTGTGGAATCAGAAACGTAGGTGAGGTGTAATTAATCTGCAATTCACGCGGGTGCGGGGCGAGCTGCACGTTGCCGCTTGCTGTGAACTCCTTTCGGTCAACGACGACTGACTCAATATATGTTTGTGCCGGTAGCGCTTTTTGTGAGAGCCGGGAGGGGTCTATCATTTGGACGAGAGATCCGGTTGCAAACCACACCCGCCCGTCAGGATCCAGAGCCGCGGTATTGAATCCAAACGGCCCCGGCCGAGCTCCGTCGAAGGCGTCATAAAGCCGGGTTTGCACGACGGCTTCGGGGTCGGCCCACCACCGCTGGAGCTCGGAATCGGGAAGCTCGACGATGCCACACTCTGCCAGCAGC
>JAMQPH010000862.1 GCA_023717605.1 Pyrinomonadaceae bacterium | reverse complement strand
GCATGAAAGCGCGAATGAAGTTCCTAATTGAAACGATGGGCTGGGAAAAGTTTTGTGGGGCACTCGAAGAAGAGCGCCAACGAGTTGGGCCCATACCGCTGTCTGACTTCGTGGAGGAAGAGTTGGTTCCCGACATCGTCGGTGATCCGAGAAGTTTGCAGGTGTTGGATCCTCGTACGAACGATTCTCAATTCCAGTCCTGGGTGCGCGACTCCGTAATCGAGCACAAGATCGCAGGCTTTCGCGGAGTGCACGTGCGCGTCAAGTTGGGTGACCTCACAGCCGAGCGAGCGCGGCTCCTAAGTGAGGTGGTGCGCCGGTTCTCGTCCGGCCAGCTGCGCATTTCGATTGAACAGAACATCTATCTGCCCTGGGTACCAGAGGAAGAACTTTGGGATCTCTACTTCTCACTAAGCAAACTTTCACTTGCCGAGGCCGGCACCGGCACCATTGCGGATGTCACCACTTGTCCCGGTTCCGATACTTGCCGGCTGGGTATCGCGTCAGCGAAAGGTCTGGGTAGCGCGGTCGCCGATTCTTTCAATGGTTCACTGTCTCGGTACGCTGAATTAGCGCGGCCGCTGCGAATCAAGATCTCCGGTTGCCCCAATGGATGCGCCCAACACTCCGTAGCTAACATTGGATTCTATGCCGCCGCACTTTCCCACGAAGAGCGAGGCGTGCCGGCGCATTTCGTGACTGTGGGCGGTCAGACCCTCCCTGACAAAGCGCAGTTCGGCTTGCTGCTCGGCAAATTTCCGGCGAAGAACTGCGTGAAGGTTACCGAGACTCTGTTGCAGTTATTCGAGCACGAGGGCCTGCCGGCAGAGGACTTCAACTCGTTTGTAGGACGCACGGGAATTGAACGGTTGCGGGATATCCTCGAGCCGCTGCGTCAGGTTCCTTCGTTCGCTGATGACCCTTCATTTTACGAAGACTACGGGCACGAGCATGAACGCTTTGCGGTTCGGAAGGGTATCAAGGGCGAGTGCGCCGGTTCGACAGTCGCAGAAACTGTCCCGACAGTCGACGCAGCGCGGGAATGGTTAGCCCAGGCCGAGGCGTTGGTCTATCACAAGGAGTATCAGCAGGCCGCGCTGGCAGCTTATGAAGCTGCGGGTGCCGGTGCTCGCGTTCCTCTCTACCAACAATTCGTTGATCCATTCACTTCGGATGAAGCGCTGTGGGAGTTTGAGAATCTGTTTGTCTTGTCCGGCCAGACGCGAGGTGAGTGGGAAGGAATTTCGTTACGCTTCGAAGAACTGAAAGTCGCGAGCCTCGAAGATGTCAGACAAAATGAAGCCGCAGCAAGCGATTTCGATGGGGCGCCGCGACCGAGCAAAGGTTTTCGAACACTCGAAGAGACTGCCGGAGAAATCTTGGTTGAAGCTCGCAGGTTCGTTAGCTACTGCGCGCTGCTTGAGAAGAAAGAGGTGAAGGAGACGGGGGTGGCCGCATGAGAAATGACGTGAAATGCGGCGTGCTCGTGGTCGGTCACGGCAGCAGGCGCAAAGAAGCCAATCGTGATGTGCGTGAGGCAGCAATTCAGATTGGCAAGTGTGGTGGCTTCCCGCTAGTCCAGGCCGCATTCCTCGAGATCGAGCAGCCTGATATCTCGGCGGGCTTCAAGCGTCTGGTGCAAGAGGGCGCGGGGTCAATAACCGTGCATCCCTATTTCCTCTCGCCAGGGCGACACACTCGAGGCGATTTGCCGCGCGAAGTGGGAGCGGTGGCAGCCGACTTCCCGGATGTGAGCTATCGCATTACGGAACCACTTGCTGCGCATCCGTTCGTGATTGCAGCATCAGTTGAACGCATACTCGAAACCATTGATCCCGACAGAAGCAAAGCGCCCGACGCCGCGTCTTACGTAGCGAGACAGGGCACGGTCTATCTAGTAGGGGCAGGACCAGGGGACCCGGGGCTGTTAACGGTGAAGGCGCGCGATCTGCTGTGCTCATGCGAGGTAGTGATCTATGACTACCTGGTCAACCCGGAAATACTAAGACAGGTGCCCACGTCGACCGAGCGGATTTACGTCGGCAAGGTTGGCGGTGGGAGACAGACGCCTCAGGACCGGATTAACACTCTGCTGATTGAGAATGCACTCAACGGAAAGCGCGTCGTCAGGCTTAAGGGCGGCGATCCGTTTCTCTTCGGACGAGGTGGGGAAGAGGCCGGGGCACTGCGCGCAGCTGGAGTCTCATATGAAGTTGTGCCGGGCATCAGCTCAGCGCTTGGCGTCGCGACCTATGCCGGTATTCCGTTAACGCATCGTGGTCTCTCTTCGTCGGTCGCAGTGGTTACAGGAGCGCGCGGCGGGGACGGCGCACATGAGCGCGGCTTGTTCCGAAATCTGGCAGCGGCAGACACCATCGTAGTGCTGATGGGACTTTCACATCTGCGTGAGATTGCTCACGACTTGACGACGGCTGGGCGTTCAGAGGAAACGCCGGTTGCCGTGGTCCGTTGGGGAACATATGAAGGTCAGCAAACAGTGACGGGTACGCTCGGCACGATCGCAGTGCAAGCTGAGCGCGCGGGTATGCGGGCTCCTGCGGTCATTGTTGTGGGAGAGGTCGTTCGTTTGCGCGAGCGCTTGAAATGGTTTGAAGAGAGTGTCGAGGGGGCTAACGCTGAAGATTTGGAGGCTGCGCTCGCGGTAGCTTGCTAAAGGGAGTCCTGATGTCTGTGGCAGCGCCATTTTTCGCAAGCGAAACAAGAGTTGGAGATCTAGACGCTAAAGCGGCGGAACTGGAAACAGCGGATCCGGAAGACGTGCTTCGGTGGGCAATTGACGAGTTTGGCCCGGATATCGCGCTCGCTACAGGCTTCGGCGTGGAAGGCTGTGTGCTGGTGGCCATGTTGTCAAACATAAGTCGAGGCACACGAATCTTCTATCTCGATACCGACTTGCTGTTTCCGGAAACGTACGCTTTGCGCGGACAACTTGAGGTGCGCTACGGCGTCCGGTTTGAACGAGGTGCGACGCGCCTTTCGCTTGGCGATCAAGCTGTTGAGCACGGTGAGCGTTTGTGGGAGCGAGAACCGAATCTGTGTTGCCAGCTACGTAAAGTCGAGCCGCTTAGAGAGATGCTCAGCGGACTGCGCGCCTGGGTGACGGGCATTCGCCGCGATCAGTCACCCGAGCGCGCGAGCGCAAGGACTGTCGAGCGCGATGAGAAGTTCGACCTGATCAAGATCAACCCGCTCGTTGCTTGGTCCGCAATCGACGTTTGGAGGTACATCGTTAAGTACGACGTGCCTTACAACCCGTTGCGCGATCGGGGATATCCGTCGATAGGCTGTGTGCCGTGCACCACGCCCGTGCTGATTGGTGAATCGCCACGCGCCGGACGATGGCGCGGTTCGGACAAAACCGAATGCGGGATCCATCATGGAAACAGTTGAATTGAGGCTACTAAAACGTTACAAAAACGAGCCGCGGATTTTCGCGGATACAAAATATGAAACTCAGCCGCCCACACGGGGGCGTATTAATTAACCGACAAATAGTAGGAATCGAACGGGAGCGTTTGATCGAATCATGCCGCACCATGCCCCAGCTGCACTTGAGTGCGCGGGAATCCTCTGACCTCGAATTGATCGCGAACGGAGCCTACTCGCCACTCGAAGGGTTTTTGGATGCAGCCGATTACCGCTCCGTACTCACAGACATGCGCCTCGCAAACGGAGTTGCGTGGCCTCTCCCTATTACGCTCTCAGTGACTGATGAAGAGGCGGGTGCTTTCAAAGAAGGCGAGAACGTGGCCCTTCATCACAAGGGCCGGCTAATAGGCGTGCTCCATCTCAGCGAGAAGTACGGCTACGACAAGCAACGTGAAGCTGAACTTGTCTACCGCACGACGGACCACGCGCATCCGGGAGTACACGCACTTTACCAGCAGGGAAAACTGTTGCTAGGCGGCCGGATTAGCGTGCTCGACCGTCCGCACGAATTCACGTTCCCCGAGTACCGCCTCGACCCATTAGAGACACGCGCGCTCTTTAAGGAGCGAGGCTGGCGCAGGGTTGTAGCCTTCCAGACCCGTAACCCGGTACACCGCGCACACGAATATATTCAGAAGTGCGCGTTGGAAATCGCTGATGGATTGCTGTTACACCCCCTGGTTGGTGAGACTAAATCGGATGATATTCCGGCGGAGGTGCGCATTCGGTCCTATGAGACGATTCTGAAGCACTACTATCCGGCATCACGTACGATCCTGGCCGTGTTGCCGGCGGCAATGCGGTATGCCGGACCGCGGGAAGCAGTTTTTCATGCGCTGATTCGCAAGAACTACGGGTGCTCGCATTTCATCGTCGGTCGCGATCACGCGGGCGTGGGTAACTACTACGGCAGCTATGACGCGCATCACATCTTTGATGAATTTGACGTAGAAGAGTTGGGGCTGACTCCGCTCTTTTTTGACCACACGTTCTATTGCCGATCGTGCGGGGCCATGGCTTCGAACAAGACTTGCCCTCACGACACGACTGCGCATGTAACGCTGTCCGGCACAAGAGTGAGAGAGCTACTCGAAGCAGGACAGTTGCCGCCGATTGAGTTCTCGCGTCCCGAAGTAGCGCAAGTGCTGATTGATGCACAGGGAGTGTAGTCTCGCATGAGTACTAAAGGCTTTACGTTGTGGTTAACCGGCTTGTCCGGTGCGGGTAAAACGACGCTCGCTTCGCTCCTGGCAAAGGAACTTGGCGCGCGAGGTGTCCATGTTGAAGTGCTGGATGGAGATGAAGTGCGTACAAATCTGTCGAAGGGTCTGGGCTTTTCCAAGGAGGACCGCGACACGAACATACGACGCATCGGTTACGTTTGCCGTCTGCTTTCCCGCAACGGCATCAGCACCATATCCGCAGCCATCTCGCCCTATCGAGCCGTGCGAGATGAAGTGGGCCGCGCCATTGAGCGCGATGGAGCGGATTTCATCGAAGTCTTCGTCAAGTGCCCGATCGAGGTGCTAGCGGAGCGCGACGTGAAAGGTCTCTACAAGAAGGCAATGGCCGGCAAGATTGTGGGATTCACTGGAGTTTCCGATCCTTATGAAGAGCCGCTTTCGCCGGCCATCGTAATTCAGACTGATCGGGAAAACGTCGACACCAGTGTTTGCATCATCACACGCGAGCTTGAGCAACGAGATTTGATTCCGAAGGTGGGTACCAAGAGCCTTCGGGCAAGACGTTCCGGCTTTACGCAGCGTTGGAGCGTGAGGAGGAGGAATTCTGGTCCAGCTAAGACCCTCCGCGCCGGAAGGACCATAACTATTCTGAAGAAACTATTCTTCAGCCGATACTCAAGGAGCAGATAGGGAGCAGATGAGCAATCGGATAGAGCCAACTGTTGAAGCTGACTTCACCTTCGGCTATGACGAGCCGTTCAGGCTGAGTGGTGGCGGGACCCTGCAGCCCGTAACGCTGCGCTATGCCCTCTACGGAGAGCTAAACGAGGCGCAGGATAATGCGTTGATGGTCTGTCACGCCCTCTCCGGTTCAGCACGCGTTGCGGACTGGTGGCCGGAACTCCTTGGCCCGGGGCGCCCGTTCGATACATCGCGCTACTGCGTGATCGGAGTGAATGTGATCGGGTCCTGCTACGGCTCGACAGGACCACTTTCTGAACGTCACCCAGGACGAAACGATTTCTATGGCGCCGAGTTTCCACTGGTGACTATCAGCGACATGGTTAGAAGCCAGGTGCGGTTACTGGATCTTCTGGGAATAGCCAGGCTCAAGGCTGTGATTGGCGGCTCAATCGGCGGGATGCAGGCATTAAGCTGGGCAGTGGATTTTCCGGATAGGATCGAGCGCTGCATTGCCATCGGAGCAGCACCGCTCTCGGCTATGGCCCTGGCGCTAAATCATCTGCAACGGCAAGCGATCCGTAACGATCCAGCATGGCTGGAAGGCCGCTACTCAGTTGACCAGCAGCCCGTGGCTGGCTTGGCGCTAGCGCGAGCGA
>JAMQPH010000426.1 GCA_023717605.1 Pyrinomonadaceae bacterium | reverse complement strand
TGCCGGGTACGAGTTTGCCTTCGCCCTCAATGAGCGTTACGTGTCCAACGGCAACCCCGGGAACGTCCGTGATCGCATTCATTGGACCAGTCTGTCCGGGAAACGGAATTCCCAAATCACGACCGCGGGGTGGGGTCTGTCCCGTGGCCGAGAGCGCCGTAATTGCGATCAACAAAAGCCCGAGTGCAAGGTTCATAAGATCTGCTTTCGGAATCCAAAGCGAGAGTGTTCTTTTACTGTTCATCGCAAGGCCTCCCGTAAGGTCGCTAACGTCAGAGTTGTTTGAGCGCGGAGAGGATAAACCATGACGGGTGAGGTGAAAAGTTTTCAAGCCTTCCTACTTCTTATTTTGTTCGTTGATCGTTCGACGAACCAGTGACTGATTACGATCCACGAAATTACACGAATTGACTAAGACAAATATTTCGTGCTCTTCGTGTACGTTCGTGGATCGTTCTTTCTTGAAGTGCGGACTGCAGTTGACACTTACAGCACCCGCTATTACCGTCGATTACCAAACTCTCGATGAAAGGTCGTCAGGCAACAGCAGAGTTACTTTCTCGAGTCTTAGTCATGCGTGTGGAGCACTTCAACGTCATAGTGGTCGGGGCTGGGCTGTCGGGGATTGGTGCGGCTTGCCATCTGAAGATGGAGTGTCCGCAGAAGAGTTTCGTCATCCTCGAAGGCCGGGATGTGATGGGCGGCACCTGGGACCTCTTTCGCTACCCGGGAGTGCGATCCGACTCCGACATGTACACGCTCGGCTATCGCTTCCGACCCTGGCGTGACCCGAAAGCTATCGCCGATGGCCCATCCATCCTCAGCTATATCCGCGACACCGCCGTCGAATACGGAGTCGACAAAGCGATCCGCTACAACTATCGCGTGACGCGTGCGTGCTGGTCGTCGAATGATGCTGGACGCGGAGATGCGGGGACGCGGGGACACGGGGATCCGAGATGGACTCTGGAGGTTGAGACTGGGCCAGACAAAAAGCCGATCCAGCTCACGTGCGACTTCCTCTACCTCTGCACCGGCTACTACGATTATGAAAACGGGTACCTGCCAGACTGGCCCAACGTCGAACGATTTCGCGGGACGATAGTGCACCCGCAGAAGTGGCCCGCCCAGCTCGACTACGCAAACAAACGGATCGTGGTTATTGGCAGCGGAGCGACGGCGATCACGCTCGTGCCCTCAATCGCCGAGCGCGCGAAGCACGTCACGATGCTCCAGCGCTCTCCGAGCTACGTCGTCATGCGCCCATCAGAGGACAAGGTGGCGAACTTACTGCGACGTTGTCTGCCTGATCACTCCGCATACGGGCTGACGCGCTGGAAGAACGTGATGCTCACGTCGCTCTTCTATAACCTTGCGCGAAAGAGGCCTGAACTGTTCAAGTGGATGGTGGCGAGAGGTGTGCGCAAACACATCGGCGAACAATATGAGTCGAAGCACTTCACGCCGCCGTACAATCCGTGGGACCAGCGCCTGTGCATCGCGCCAGACGCTGACTTCTTCGCCGCGATACGCCAGGGCCGCGTGTCGTTGGTGACTGACCACATCGAGACGTTCACCGAGGAAGGCCTCTTGCTCAAGTCAGGCCAACATCTGGAAGCCGACATTATCGTGACGGCGACCGGGCTGGTACTTAAGCTCATCAGCGGGATGCAACTCGTGGTGGACGGGACGCCTTTCGACCTGCCGAAGACGCTCGTCTATAAAGGAATGATGTTCAGCGACGTGCCCAACCTCGCCTTCGCTATTGGCTATACAAACGCGTCCTGGACTTTGAAGTGTGATCTCACTTCCGAGTATGTGTGCCGGCTTCTGAACCACATGGACAACCACGGCTTTGCTGTGTGCGCTCCGCGCGTGAACGATCCCGATATCGGCGAGGAGCCGGTCATCGATTTCACCTCGGGGTACGTCGCGCGCGCTTTGCACATGCTACCGCGTCAGGGAACGAAGACGCCGTGGCGCCTGCACCAAAACTACATGAAGGATCTAAAGATGATGCGGTATGGCAGGGTGGACGACGGCACGATGGAGTTTAAGGCAGCGCCGGGAACGGACCGCGCGTAGCGGAGGCGGCGCCAGAAGTTTCACGCAAAGGAGCAAAGACGCTAAGAGGGTCCTCTCGCCGTTCGTGAACCCCCGCTTCTAATCGTCCAACGACAAAGAAATATGACCCACGAAATTACACGAATTCACACGAACGACTTGATGACTGTACTCGTCTGTCGACCGCTTCGCGGGCTGACTAAGCAACGGACCCGTTCCTACTCATTCCTTAGCGCTGTAGTCGGATCTAATCCGGCGGCGCGCAGAGCTGGAAGCCATGAGGCTATGACGGCGATGAACAGGAAGAGCACCGATACGAAGACGAAGGTAGCGGGATCCGTCGGCTTGACTTCGAGGAGCATGCTCGTCAGTACTCGGGTAAGCGCAACAGCCGCGAGCAGACCAATCACAATCCCGATCACGCTAAGGTAGAGTCCCTTCCCTACCATCAAACGAAAGATACGCGACGGCGCAGCGCCCAGAGCCATCCGCACTCCGATCTCGGCGGTTCGCTGGCGGACCGAAGTCGCAAGCACGCCATACAAACCCACGCCGGCAAGAAGTGCGGCAATCGTCGAGAATACTCCGATCAGCAGCAGCGAAAAGCGTGTCTGCGCCTGAGCCTGGACCACCAGCGAGTCCATCGGCTGCATCTCGTTGATCAATGTCTCCGAGCCGGCCCGGCGCACTACTTCGCGGACGGCGCTGGCAAGGGCGGCCGGATCTCCATCAGTCCGGAGTGCCCACCAGGAAGCAGCCCGGTGGTTCACATATCCGTCAGTGACGTAGAGTTGTTCACGGCCCGGTTCGATCAGAGATGTGTTGCGCTGGTGCGCTACCACCCCGATGATCTCTCCCCATTGAGCCTCAGGCGTGCGAACGCGAAACAGGATGCGCTTGCCTACAGCTGACTCATTTGGAAATGCCTTCGCGGCCAGTGCCTGATCAATTATGAGGAGGTTACGATCTGGAGTGTTGTCGTCCTGCGTAAAGGTGCGTCCGGCCAGAAGTCTGGTGCCCATCGCCTCGAAATAACCGGGCAACACGACCTGAAGATCGGCAGCTTGAAACCTGCTCGGATCTTCGAGAGCTTCGGCTCCACCCCAACGCACGGGACTAAATCCGCCGGCGAGCGGCAACGGAAACGAGGCGGTGACATTGTGCACACTGGGGATCGCACCGAGTTGCTCGCGAAGCTGGCGCTTGAAGGTCGCGAGTTCTTGAGGAGTCTCGGCGAAGTCGCCGAGAAGTTGAAAGGTCAGCAGCCCGCGCGGGTCGAAGCCGAGATTCACACGCTGAATGGCAAGGAACGTGCGGAACATTAACCCCGAGCCAATCAGGAGTACGAATGCAAGCGCCACTTCCACTACGACCACAGCGTTACGCAGCCCGGCAGCACCGAGTGCGCCGCTTCGCCCGCTGGTGCGTAATATGTCCATGAGGTTTGGTTTCGCGGTGCGGAAGGCGGGAATGATGCCAAAGAGCACAGCAGACAAGAGCCCCGCTAATATCGAAAATCCCAAGACCTGCAGATCAATCCGGACTGCATTCAGGCGAGGCAGATTCTCCGGCGCGATCACGAGCAGCTGGTGAATACCTAAGTAGGCAAGCCCAACACCTAATACCGTTCCGAGAGTTGCTATCAGGAGTGCTTCGGCGAATGTCTGCCGAACCAACGCCCACCAACCAGCGCCCAGCGCGGCTCGAACCGCCAGCTCTCGTTCGCGCGATGAAGCTCTCACCAACATCAGGTTCGCTACATTCGCACATGCAATCAGTAGCAGGAAAATTACCGCACCCATGAGCGCCAAGATCGCGGGTCGAACTTCGTCGACAAGGTGCTGCTTCATCGGCACAAGTTGGAAGTATTGACCGGCGGTCTTGGAGATGGCGTTTTCATCTCGAATTTTTTGGGCGATGGTTTCAACCTCGGCCTGCGCTTGCCCGATCGCGACACCTGGCTTGAGCCGCCCAATGACCCGCCACTGCACGTTGTTGCGGTTGGCAACGTCGTAAGGAATGCGCGCGGCAAACCAGACACTCGGAAACTGTTCTATATTTGCTTGTGGAGGAAACAGCAGTTCAAAACCCGGGGCCAGCACTCCTACTATGGTCGGAGCTGGTCCAAAACCGGAGGACACTGGGAGGGATTTGCCGATTATGGATTGATCGCCACCAAACCGCGCTTGGAAGTATTCGTTGCTGAGAATTGCCATCGGTGGTAAGGGTGGCGGCGCGGCGGTATTTGCAGGGGCAGGGGGATTGCGGGCCGGTGCCTCCGGCGGAGCTGGCGGGGCTGGCTGGGGCGTTCCATCAGAATCTTCAAAGTTTCGGCCCGCGATGATCGAACCCCCCATCATTTTAAAGAAATTGGTTGATACCGCGGCCAACCGGACACGCTCAGGCGTGCCGTCTAAACCGGGAAGAGTAACGCGAAACGTACTGACGGCAGCGAAGTCCTCGAAATTGTTTCTTGCGCCGTTGCGAAGATCGAGAAAGTCGGCATTGGAAAGCGGGAAATCTTTGACATTGCGTCGCTGCAGGTCGCCGCGGGCCAGGACCAGGCGCTCTGGATCCTTGTAAGGAAGTTTCCGTAGCAGCACTCCGTTAGTGACGCTAAAGATAGCCGTGCTGGCGCCGATAGCCAGGGCGATGGTGACCACCACTGTGATCGTAAATATGGGACTCTTGCGCAGCGTCCGAAACGCGTAGGAAAGATCGTTAAACATGGCGGCAGTTTAGACTCACTTCCGATTTTCAGCCAAGCGAAATATGCGCCGAGAAGACGAATAAATAATGAAGAAGCCCGCGAAGCGGGCGTTAGCATAGAGCCTAGGGTGGAGCGAGGCTTTGCGAGCGCAACCCTAGGATCGGGAACGTTATAAATGAGTGAGCCCGTGAAGCGGGCGACAGCGAACGCGAACCGATCGGTGGTTGACGTGTTGGTAACGATTGTCTGCCGCCCGCTTCGCGGGCTGCATTCACTTTTAACCATCTGTCCCTAGGGTTGCGCTCGCAAAGCCTCGCTCCACCCTAGG
>JAMQPH010000423.1 GCA_023717605.1 Pyrinomonadaceae bacterium | reverse complement strand
TACATCGCCTCGATTTGGTATTTGTTCTACGTGTGCAGTGACTGCGATTGCATCTTTTAGGTAGGAAGATCAGGGTTCTATGGTAGGAAATCACCAACTCCTGTCATTTTGGCGCAGGCTGGGCCGAATCAAAGAGACTGGTGCAGCTATGCGTCTCTACGATGCCATTCCGAATCGCGTAGTGCACCAACTCCACTATCGAGTTCGCCTTCACCTTCTGCATGATCGAACGCCGGTGTGTCTCAACGGTGCGTACGCTTATTCTCAGGCGGGTGCCAATCTCTTTGTTGCTCTTGTTTTCGGCGAGCAATTGCAAAATCTCGCGCTCCCGGAGCGTCAGTGGATCGCTTGCCGCGGTTTCTCGATGGCCGCCTGCTGCTGATGCCACCAGAGAGTTGAGGATGGCTTCCGAAATCCGAGGAGTGAAGAACGGCTTGTGCCGCGCGAGCGACTTAACCGCTTCAGTCAGGTAAAGCGCGGCATCGGACTTCAATACGTAGCCCCGCGCGCCGGCCGCAAACACTTCCCGCACCAGCTCTTCCGAGTCGTGCATTGAAAATACCAGCAACTCCATTTTTGGAAACTCTTTGCGGATTTGCCGGATCGCTTCTAATCCATTCAATTCAGGCATAGCCAGATCCATCACCGCGACATCGGGCTTCAGCCGTCGTACCAGCTCCATCGCATCTCGCCCATTGCTTGACTCCCCGCAGACTTGAAGCTCCGGATCTGCCTCCAGCAGGTCGCGAATCCCCCTACGCATCAGATCGTGATCATCAGCCAACATTATGCGAATCATAACTCACCCATGTTATAGGTACGGTGGCAGTAACCGTAGTGCCATTAGGAGCGGAGTCGATTGCCAGCTCACCGCCAAGCTGCTTGAGTCGATGCCGCATGCCCGGAATTCCAACACCTAGACTCTCTATGCCGTCACCGTTTGTCGGTACGCTCACTCTCAAGCCCGCGCCGCCATCTCGAACCTGGAGAACAACCTCGCCTTCAGTCCGGGCGAGAGTAATGCTGGCAGACTCACTGGTCGTGTGCCGTGAAATGTTGGTGAGACATTCCTGGACCACGCGGAAGAGTGAGTGTTCGACATCAGCCGGCATTCGATGACCGTCGGTCCTATCCTCCCTAAAATCCACCTTTATTCCACTGCGCTCCGTAAATCCTTTTGCGTACCAGTGCAACGCAGTCACCAGCCCCGCCTGATCCAGCAGAGGTGGATGCAGGACGTACGAAAGTGTTCGGATCTCTCTGAGCGCCTGCTCTCCCAAAGCAATGCACTCATCTAACTTGTCCTTACCGCGCGAATCGATTTGCGGAGTTGCCTTGTTAAGGTACGCCAGATTCAACAAAATCACGCCGATGCCTTGCGCTGTTACGTCGTGGAGTTCCGTTGCTATGCGCCGTCGCTCTTCATCCTGGGACTTCAAGAGGCGCGCCGTGAGTTGTGATAACCAATCTTCTGCCTGCTTACGCTCGGTGATGTCCTGGACGACCAGGAAGAGGTGGTCCACTCCCCCGTCCTCGCGTCGCACGCAACGAGTGGAGATGCTCGTGTATACAATTCGGCCGTCACGATGGATAAACCGCTTGTCCATCGTGTAGCCCTCAGTCTCACCTCGTAAAGTCTGTTCAAGCAGCCGCTGGTTCTCGGCAACGTCTTCCGGGTGTGTTACCTGGGACCATGTCATGGTTGTCAATTCTTCAGCTGAATAGCCAAGCATTTTGGATAAAGTTTGATTGACAACGAGAAACTGTCGCGCCGGGGAGGTGATGGCCATGCCGGCAAGTGGCAGATCAAAGAACCGCCGAAATCGTTCTTCAGACTGGGTACGCTCGGTGATGTCGCTTGACGCTGTTAGGATGCATGTTTGCGTCTCCAGAGGCAGCAACTCAAACGACGAAAGCAACACCCGAAACGAACCGTCCCTGGTACGGAATTTCGTCTCAATATTCCGCAACCATCCTTTTGACTCAAGTAGTTTGACAAACTCTGCTCGCATTTCGGGCGCCTGCCAGAGATTCAATTCAATTGAGGTGCGACCCAAAACTTCCTCGCGCGTATAGCCACTCATCCTGAGGAAGCTATCGTTGACATCAATGTAGCGACCTTCTACTAATGTACTCAACGACATTGGCTGAGGATTTATCTTAAATGCTTTTGCGAACTGCTCCTGACTGGCAAGGAGCCTGTTGGTTGCACTCAGCCGCTTCGAACGTTCGATTAGTAGGAAGGCAATCAGCAGGGTTTGCAACAGAATCAGGGCAAAGACTCCCGTCAGGCGCCACTTGTAAACCTCCCAAAAGGTGGCCTCCTGGATGATAACGATCCCCAATGGAAACCTGTCTTTGCCAATTCCCCAAGGCTTAGGTTGAGGGTTGTCGAAGTTGAGGACCGATGCGATTTCGGTTACCCGAATGTCTTGGGCGCCGTTCTGGCCTACAACGCCGCCTGGCAAGGTCGCGCTTGATTGCGAGTGAGCTGAGGCGCAGAAAGCGAGGAGCAAAACTGCACAAGAGGGTGCTCCCGCCAGCTTGGAAATCGTTGTGTGGGAGAGCATGAATTGAATCCCGATAAAGACTACCGCAGCAAAGGCAACGTACTTACAAACGGCTAGTGCTTAGGCTCCCGCCCATGAAAGCGACCACGCTTTCTTGGGCCCGTCGAAGAGTTGCTGAGGGGGGCGTCCTCTTATTTTCTATCGCTGAGTAGAGGCTTGTTCGGTATTTCCCTTCTTGATGGCAGCAGAGACGCGGCACACCCCGCGCGAGAATCTGCTGCGTAACAGGCTGTGAGAAAGTGTCACTTCGGACCCCTTCAATCTCAGTGAGACGCTGACACCCTTAAGTCAACATTCCCCGCCGCACGAGAACTTGTTGACCAGGAAACCAGTTCGAACCAAATCCGAGAGAGCTTCAGTTCAGACCGAAGACCGGAGCAGCACGGTCGCTTACAACTGAATACAGTCCCTACGCGAGGATCCGGCGACCTTCAACACGTAAGTACGGGCTAGGTTAATCGAGGGAATCTACACCCTGTGTACGGTTTCGGACAATCCGTAAAAATACGGGGGGGGCCAGAGGGCTTCCACGCGTCTCTGTGGAGATTGAAACCAGTCAGAAAGTTTTTCTATGCGAAGCTTCTTGAATCTTATTCTGAGACGAGGCCAAGCGCAATAGCATAACGAATCAGCTCGGCGGTGCTTTCCAATCCCAGACCCTGCATCATCTCGTACTTGTGAGATTCGGCGGTTCGGGTCGAGATGCCCAGGTGCCCTCCGATTTCCTTCATCGTTTGCCCCTTGGCTATCAGTCGCAACACTTCGCGCTGACGCGGTGTTAGCCTCAGCTTGTGTGAAGCATCCTCCGGCTCGGGCTTGCGCGCTGATGTACTGGTAACCAGCGGCGGCAGATAATCGTCGCCGTTGAGCACAAGCTTAATCGCCGAGATCAACTCATCGCCGGCAGACTGTTTGAGCACATAGCCGGAAGCCCCACAGCGAAATGCTTCGGCGACGAGTCCGTCGTCGCCATGCATAGTCAGAAAGATGATTTTGGCCTTGGTACCCTCTTTCTTTAGCTGCCGGACCGCATCGAAACCGTTGAGCACCGGCATTGAAATGTCAACGATTATGATATCGGGACTCATGGTTCGCGCCATCTCGACAAGCGCCTGCCCGTCTCTGACGGTTCCCAATAGCTCGAACTCATCCTCGAGAAGGCTCTTCAAGCCTTCTGCGAACATCGTGTGATCATCGGCGAGAAGAATCGTTGGGTTTCCTGATGTCATTTTGGTAAAGGAATGCTGGCTTTCACAGTTGTTCCGATTGTCGGAACTGACTGTATTTCAAAAACCCCATTAAGCAACTTAACTCGCTCCTCGGCACCGATGAGACCCAGGCCATGCCCTCGAATTCCTGCCCGGACATCGAACCCGATACCTGAGTCGCTAATTCCAAGCTTCAAGAAGCCATCATTGCGCTCAAGCGAGATGGCTGCGACTTTGGAACCTGAGTGTCGGGCAATATTACGCAAAGCTTCGACTGCCACGCGATAGAGACAGACAGACACGTCCAAAGGAATCTTGTCGTTCCCGATGAGAGTGCTCATGCGCACTTCAATTTCTTCCTGGTCTTGAAACTCACTTATATAGGACTCCAGGGCCGAAACCAGGCCAAGATGCTCCAGCACGGCCGGATGCAACTGGTGCGAAAGGCGTCTGATATCAGTGGTCAGGTCAGTAGTGTGCCTGCCAAGTTGATCGAGTTCCGTTCTGAGATGTTCCTCCGACGGAGTTAGGCTGCGCTTCAACCGGCTGATCGTAACTGAGAGTGTTGCGATCTTCTGACTTAAGTCGTCATGCAGTTGGCGCGAAATGCGTCGACGCTCGAGCTCCTGCGCCGTGATCAATTGCCCGGCCAGCGCACTAATCTGCCGGTTGCTCTGGCGCAGGTTCTCTTCACTTCGAGTCAGAGCTTCGGATGCCTTGCGACCGGCAGTAACGTCTCGAACGATGCTCAGAACTCTGTCTCCCTCTAAGCCAATGAGTCGCGCTTCATAGTGTCGCTCTTCACCTTCTATAATAAGGGAGTAATCAAGCACCTGGGGTTCGTCACTGAATTGTGTCTGCCCCAGACAGTACATAACATTTTCAGCTACGGTGGGCGGCAGAATATCTCGAACGCTTTTGCCCAGGAACTTCTCAGGCGCTACCAGCAAAGCAGAAGTATCGCGCGCATGATAGTCCAAAAAAACACCGTTGCGGTCAAACAAGAAAACGAGATCCGGGAGCGCACGCAGGATCGCTCGATTACGTTCCGCACTCTCGTGTAATGCCTGCTCTGCCTGTTTCCATTGGGTTATGTCCGCGTTGAGACCAACCATTCGAGCGGGTTTGCCTGAATCATCGTGGAGAACCTTACCTTTTCCACGTACCCAGCGAACACTTCCGTCTGGC
>JAMQPH010000407.1 GCA_023717605.1 Pyrinomonadaceae bacterium | reverse complement strand
AATCCACCAACTGCCGTTGGTGGTATTCGGTCATTCCTTCGTTGGCTTCTTGGTAGGCTGGATCTGAAGCATCCACCAACTGCCGTTGGTGGTATTTTGACTTTTGCGCAAAGCCGAAATTATTCGTGTTGATTCGGTGATTTCGTGGATCGTCCTCAGAAGAACAAAATATGACCATTACCGCTGACACGGTTATGTTTTCAAAACCTCCTCTGGTATTTTATCGTTAAAGAAACATTACTTAGCGCCTGCCAAACCTGGGAGCACAATGTCTACTGCTGAAGCGACGCTTGAATCAAACATCAGAGAATCACGCGCAACCCTCGACGCCTGGGTACGCGAGGTAGTTCAATGGCATTTCAACCCGGAGAGTGGCTGCTCTTTCTGGCTGGATTATTCTCAGACTCTTTCCTTTGATCCCCGAGAAGCAATACAAACCTACGACGATCTCTCGAAGTTAGGCCCATTTCAGGATGAATGGTTACGCGGCGGTCCGGTGCGCCGCTGGGTACCGAAAGGTTATGCTGGGCGCCCGGTCTACACCTTTGAGACGGGCGGCAGTACCGGTGTTCCAAAATCGCGGATCAATATCGAAGATTTTCGTCTCGACTACGAAGCCTTCAGCGCGACGCTGCCCGATGAATACTTTCCCAAGGGAACTGACTGGTTATCGCTCGGTCCAACTGGCCCACGGCGTTTGCGGTTAGCAGTCGAACATCTGGCGCAATACCGCGGCGGCATCTGTTTCATGGTCGACCTGGATCCGCGCTGGGTGATCAAGCTGTTGAAGATGGGTCAGCCGAAGATGGCCGAGCAGTACAAGCAGCACGTGATTGAGCAAGGTCTGACTCTGCTGCGGGCCCATGACAACATTCGTTGCCTCTTTACTACTCCCAAACTGTTGGAAGCACTGTGCGAGAAGGTCTCGCTCAAGAAGCTGGGCATCACCGGCGTCTTTTGCGGCGGCACGGAGATGACGCCACAGTTTCATCGTTTTGCAGTCGAAGAGTTGCTTGACGGGGCATATTTTGCCGCGACCTACGGCAACACCTTGATGGGTTTGGCAGTACACAAGCCGCGAATCCCGGAAGACAACTACGCTATCATCTACTACCCGCCTCTTCCGCGCGCGATGATTGAGGTAGTGGATCCGGATAATCCAGATAGGATCGTTAATTATGGCGAGACGGGTCGCGTTCGTTTGACGACGTTGACGAAAGAGTTTTTCATGCCTCGTTTTCTTGAGCGCGACGCAGCGGAACGCGAACCACCATGTGAGCTCTATCCGTGGGACGGCGTACGCAACGTCAGACCGTTCGCCGGCTTGCAAGGCACCGTCGTCGAAGGCGTGTACTGAACCACAATATTAGCCGCGGATTCACGCGGATTGGCGCGGATCAGGAAAGAGAAGATAGGAAGTTAACTCAAACGTTCGCCACACCTTTACGGCTATTTCATATCCGCGTGTATCCGCGTAAATCCGCGGCTTAAAATTGGACGTGGAAATCGACAATGATAAAAATACCCTTACTTCGTCACGGTGAGCCGTACACAAGCCTTGATGTTGCGCTCATTCCGCACCACCAAACACGCGAAATGTTTGTTGAGGTCAGCCAGGCTAACGCGGGTCTGATTCGGCGTGACCTCCGGGATCAAGCAATGGCTCGCGCCAAACTATCGCGCTTTTCGACTGCCGAGTTAGTGGCGATGTGCCGGAGCGCGGCTGATCACTTCCTTAACGGCACGCTTCTGCTCGGCACGGAGCCGCAGACACCGGAAGATTACGTGAGGCAAGTATCGGCGACGACCGGGATGCCGCATGTAATGGTCCGGAAAAACATGCAGAAGATTCGCAGCATGTTCGCCGAAATGGAAAATGTGCTGAACGGATTGACCCGCAAGATTGATTGGGCAGTCCTGGACCGTGGCTTCGGACAAGTCGAGGGCCACTCCGTCAGTTTCTTTCCTTGCGCAGAATCGCTGGGTGTCGTACTGCCAAATAATTCCCCCGGCGTACACTCGCTTTGGATTCCGGCTTTCCCGTTAAAGATCCCCCTGGTACTGAAACCCGGCAGCGCCGAGCCCTGGACTCCCTACAGAATTGTGCAAGCGCTAATTAAGGAGGGTGCACCGAAGCAAGCGTTCAGTTTCTATCCTGCCGATCACGCGGGGGCAGGAGAAATCCTGCGCAGTTGTGGAAGGGGAATAATGTTCGGCGATGTGTCCGCGGTCGGTGCTCTGGAAGGCGACTCGCGCGTGGAGATTCACGGTCCGGGTTACAGCAAAGTGATTCTGGGCGAAGACTGCGTCGATGAGTGGGAGAAGTATCTGGATGTGATGGTTGCTTCCATTGTCGAGAATGGCGGTCGCTCCTGTGTTAATGCATCATCCGTTTGGACTCCCGCACACTCCGAGGAGATCAGCGAGGCTCTGGCAGAACGACTGGCGAAAATCTTTCCGCGGGCCGCCGAAGACGACGCGGCCCAACTAGCCCCTTTCGCAGATCCCAATGTCGCTTCGCGCATCTCACAAATCATCGATCAAGGATTGGCAGAGCCTGGCGCTCGCGACATCACGGCCACTCACCGAAAGGGCGACCGATTGGTGAGCTGGAACGGCTGCTCGTATCTGCTCCCGACCATAGTCGGCTGTGAGGACCCGGCCCATCCCCTCGCCAATAGAGAATTTCTGTTCCCGTTTTCCAGCGTCGTGAGCGTCCCACAAAACCAGCTTACGAAAACATTGGGACCCAGCCTGGTGGTCACGGCAATCACGCGAGATCCGGAGCTGGTTCAGCAACTGGTCTCCTCACCAAATGTCGATCGCCTGAACGTTGGCCCGGTACCTACAAACCAGGTGAGCTGGGATCAGCCGCACGAGGGCAACCTCTTCGAACATCTGTACGCGCGGCGGGCCTTCCAGCGCGCGGCTTCATTTTGAAAAACTTGCAGTGAGGATTCTCTATTTAACAGGTGGCGCAGGTCAGATGTATTGCGGGAGTTGTCTACGCGACAACGCCCTGGCAGCGGAGCTGCTTTCTCGCGGTCATGACGTAACCCTGCTGCCGGTCTACACGCCAACGCGCACAGACGAAACCAACGTGAGTCAGGAGCGAGTCTTCTTCGGTGGTATAAGTGTCTATCTCGAACAATACGTTCCGCTGTTTCGTAACTCGCCTCGCTGGCTCGATCGCTTGTGGGATTCCAAATCAATGTTGACGTTGGCCTCGCGCCGGTCGATCTCCACGAGTCCGAAGATGCTTGGGGAAATGACCGTTTCAATGTTGAAAGGCGAAGATGGCTTTCAGCACAAGGAAATTGAGAAGTTGACTCACTGGGCCAGGCATGAGCCGCCGCCCGATGTCGTCAGCCTGCCCTACTCACTTTTGCTCGGATTGGCGAAGCCGATTAAGGATGCACTGAACCGGCCGATTTGCTGCACGCTTCAGGGCGAGGATCTGTTCCTCGATGGTTTGCACGAACCGTACAAGAGCCAGGCTCTCGATCTCATCCGCCAAAATATAAAGCATGTGGACGTGTTCATTTCCGTGAGTGATTACTACGCGGAGTTTATGCCCGAGTATTTGGGGATTCCGCGAGAGAAGATCCGAGTAGTGCCGTTAGGTATCAACCTGCGCGGTTTTGAAATGAAGGAGCGGGACCGCTCTCAGATTTTCACAGTTGGATTTTTCGCGCGCGTTGCCCCGGAGAAGGGTCTGCATGTTCTGGCTGAAGCCTACCACCGGCTCCGCGCAGACGAGCGTATTCCGAAAGCATACCTGGAAGTTGCCGGCTATCTTGCACCGGAGCATAGAAATTACCTGAACGATATTGAACAGCGCATGAAAGCCTGGGGGCTCGACGCGGAGTTTCATTACCGCGGGGGCCTGGATCGGGAGGAGAAGATCGCATTCCTTCGGAAACTTGACGTTCTTTCCGTGCCTGCAACCTACAATGAACCCAAAGGAATCTTCCTGCTCGAGGCCATGGCCTGCGGTGTTCCGGTGGTCCAACCGGGACGAGGAGCATTTACGGAAATCGTGGAAACAACGGGCGGCGGTTTGCTTGTCGAGCCGGACGACGTTGATAGTCTTGCCTCCGGAGTCCTGAGAATCTATCGCGACGAAGCTCTAGCGGATGAACTGGGCCAGAAGGGCTTTCGGAGGGTGCGCGAGCAATATAGCGTCACGCGCATGGCCGACAGCGCGTTGGAAGTTTATGGAGATCTGATCAGAAGTGAGCCGCGGATGAACGCGGATGAACGCGGATCAGAAAAGGAACAAGAAACCGTTGCCAATTTCTAGTGCCTGTCCGCCTGGATCCGGGTTCAGCCAGCTTCAAGTAGTTCAGAGTTCAACCTTTAGGTTGTGGTTCCGACGCAACAAGCTAAAGCTTGAACTCTAAACTACCGGAGCCTTTCGACGCTTTGAATTGTCTGTTTTCTGATCCGCGTGTATTCGCGTTAATCCGCGGCTAGTTTAGTCTGGAGGATTTGTGCTGAAGGTTGAGAACGTTTCCAAGGAGTATCCGACTCCGCGTGGACCGCTCAAAATAGTTTCCGAGATCTCGCTTTCGTTGTCCCGTGGCGACGCCTTGTCAATCATGGGTCCTTCCGGCAGCGGCAAGAGCACACTCCTCTACATGATCGGCGCGCTCGAGCCGCCTACCAGTGGAACCGTGACCCTGGACGGTCAGAATCCATTCCAACTGAAAGAGAAAGAGCTGGCTGCATTCCGCAACCGGGAGATTGGTTTCATCTTTCAAGACCACTGCCTCTTGCCGCAGTGTTCCGTGATCGAAAACGTTTTGACTCCAACGATGGTGTCCTCCAGTAATGGTCATGAGGCCGAACGCGCGCGTTCGTTGTTGACTGAAGTAGGTTTGAACGAACGACTTGAGCATCGCCCTGCTGAACTTTCCGGGGGAGAAAAGCAGCGCGTGGCACTGGCTCGCGCTCTCATTATGAAGCCGCAACTTCTTCTGTGTGACGAGCCAACCGGAAATCTCGATCACAAGGCCGCTGACGTAGTGGCATCGTTGCTGCTGGAGCTGCACCGGCAACAAGAGACAATTCTAATCGTGGTAACTCACAACGCTGAACTGGCCGCCCGTTTTCCCCTCCGCTACGAGTTGATTGACAACCGCCTTCAACCGGCCTGATGCAAACTGCGCAACTCTTAAAGCGCAATCTCGCCTACTACTGGCGCACCAATCTGGCAGTGATCGCCGGTGTCGCGACGGCTGTGGCTGTGCTCGCCTGCGCTTTGCTGGTGGGCGATTCGGTGCGCGGCAGCTTACGTGACCTCTTCCTGCAGCGATTGGGAAACACGGACCAGGTGATAGCGTCCAATGGCTTCTTCCGTGAGCAGCTCGCCGCCGACATTCAAAGTGATGAACAGTTCCATGCCGGTGGACTTGCCGCGACCACGCCGCTGATTGCACTTGAGGGCACCATCACTCACGAGGCGAGCAAGCGCCTTGGTTCAGGTGTTCGCGTCTATGGAGTCGATGAGAGGTTCTGGAAGTTCCACGGTCGCGAGAATCGGGCGCCGATCAATCGGGAGATCCTGGTCAGCGAAGGTCTGGCTCGTGAGTTGGGCAGCACTGCAGGCGATGCTTTGCTGTTGCGTGTGCAGAAGCCTTCGGAGATTCCGGTCGAATCGTTGCACAGCAAGAAAGAAGACTTGGGTCGCACGTTACGCCTGGCGATGCGAGAGGCGCTTTCCTCAGAGGCGCTAGGCGAGTTTTCGTTGCAACCTCAGCAAGCCGAGACCCGCGCCGTCTTCGTTCCTCTGAAACTGCTGCAGAGGGAGTTGGAACAGGAGGGCAGGGCCAACCTAATTCTGGTGAATGAAGGTTCCGTCGGCGAAGCCGGGTCTGAGACGCAGTCTGGGAAAATCGATGTATTGGATCGAATTCTCAAAAGCACGGCTTCGCTGGAAGACTATGGCATCAAGCTGCGGGTTTTGGACGAGCAGCAGGAGTTATCGATCGAGAGTTCGGCGGGGTTTATTTCCCAAGAGTTGCGCAAGAGAGTAGAGATCGCGGCGCAATCCGCGGAGACGACCGGTGCGTGGCCGTTCCTGTCCTATTTGGTCAACGCCATTCGAAAAGACGACGGGCGCGAGATTCCCTACTCGATTGTTACGAGCGTTGATAGCAAGCTGCTGGAGTTTATGCAGCACGACGAGCGTGGGCATTTTTCCGGCTGTGATGCCAGTCTGCCTGCGGGAAGTGGGAGCGTACCGGCGACGGCTCACTTACCTCCGATGATGCTTAACGAATGGGCGGGTTCTGATCTTAAGGTTAAGATCGGTGACCGCGTCACACTCGACTACTACGTCTGGCTGGAAGAAGGAAAACTCGCTACCCGTTCGACTGAGTTTCGCGTGGCCTGCATTATTCCGATGAAGGGAATCGCCGCTGACCGCGATCTGGTGCCGGATTACCCCGGCATAACCGAGTCGGAAACGCTTGGCGATTGGGATCCACCATTTCCGATTGACTTGAAGCGCGTTCGCCCGCAGGACGAGGACTATTGGAAAAAGTACCGCACGACGCCAAAAGGTTTCATCCCACTGACTGTTGGACAACAGCTCTGGCAGACGCGATTCGGAAACCTCACTTCGCTGCGCGTATCGCCGAAACGCGGCGGGACGCTTGCGGAAACACGTCAAGCCTTTGAAAGAAGCCTGCGCGAGACGCTTGACCCGCTGCAAGCCGGCTTTTCGATTCTGCCCGTACGCGCGCAAGGACTCGAAGCTTCGCGTGGCGCCACGAATTTCGGAGAGTACTTTCTCTACTTCAGTTTTTTCCTGGTCGTCTCCGCACTGCTACTGACTGCGCTCTTCTTCAAGCTGGGCATTGAACAACGTTTGCGTGAGATCGGGCTACTTCAAGCGGTTGGCTTTCCGGCATCCCGGGTTCGAAAGTTGTTTCTTTTCGAAGGCATAGTCCTGGCAGTTGTCGGCAGCTTGATTGGTTTAGTCGGGGCAGTGGCGTACGGGCAGTTAATGATGACCGGCCTGAGTACCTGGTGGGTACAAGCAGTCGGAACCACCATGCTGAAGCTGAATATCGCGCCGGCCTCGCTGTTACTTGGGGCGGTTGGCGGTGTGATCGCAGCATTGGTCTGCATCATCTGGACCTTGCGACAATTGGGTAGAGAATCAACTCGCAGTTTGCTGTCAGGAACTCTGGCAAGAGACGCGGGGACGACGGGACCCCGGGGAGACTCGGAGAAACGGAGACGGGGAGATGGGAAGACAGGGCGAACGGAAAACACTGCACCGATGGAGCACAGCGAAGGCAGTACCCCGTTGCCTGTCTCGCCGTCTCCACTTCTCCCCGCCTCCCCTTCTCCCCTTCTCCCCTTCTCCCTTTCTCCCCGTCTCTTAATTGCCTCGCTGCTCACTCTCCTTGGACTTGCTCTTCTCCTCTTAGCGTCATTCAAGGTCATTGGCCAAACACCCGGGTTCTTCGGTGGGGGAGTGCTGCTGCTCACAGCACTTCTCTGCTACCAATCAGCCTGGCTGCGCGCGCACACCGGAAAATCAATTAGCGGAACTGGGTGGTGGCCGGTCGCCCGACTGGGATTTAGAAATGCTACGAATCGTCCGGGGCGAAGCGTACTCTGTATTGCTCTCATCGCTTCGGCGGCATTCATTATCGTTTCGGTTGATGCTTTCAGGCGTCGCAGCGGAACCGAAGTGCTTGACCGTAAGTCAGGCAATGGCGGCTTTCCTTTGCTCGCGGAGTCGCTGCTGCCTTTGGTCCATGACCCGAACGCGGGCGAAGGGCGAGAGGCTTTGAATCTTTCGGCGGAAGACTCTTCGTCCACCCTTTCAAATGTGACCTTCACACGCTTCCGTGTGCGCCCCGGAGACGACGCCAGTTGTCTAAATCTCTACCAGCCACGCAATCCGAGAATCATTGCGCCGAACGATGAATTTATCCGCAGCAATCGTTTCGCGTTCGCGAACTCACTGGCGGATAGCCGCGAAGAAAAAGAGAATCCCTGGCTGTTGCTGAATCGCGAGTTTCAGGACGGCGCGATCCCGGTCATTGGCGACGCCAATTCCATGACGTATGTCATGCACTTAAAACTCGGAGAGGACTTCGTCCTGAATCGTGAGACCGGACCAATTCGCTTGCGCCTGGTCGGCACTTTGTCAGACAGTGTCTTCCAAAGCGAACTGTTGATGGCCGAGAAGAATTTTCTCCATCTCTTCCCCGAGCAGGAAGGCTATCGATTCTTTCTCATCGACACGCCTGCTGGAGGCGAGTCATCGAAAATCGCGGCTACGCTGGAGGATCGCCTCGGGGATTTCGGATTTGACGTGGTGCCCACCAGTGAGCGTCTGGCAAACTTTCATCGCGTCGAAAATACGTATCTTTCGACTTTCCAGATGTTGGGAGGCCTGGGTCTGCTACTGGGAACATTGGGACTGGCTGCTGTGTTGTTACGCAACGTGTTGGAGCGGCGACGCGAACTGGCCCTGCTGCGCGCTGTCGGTTACAACTCTTCGCATTTCACGCTTATGGTAGTTGCGGAGAATGCCTTGCTGCTCTTCTCTGGACTGTTTACCGGAACGGTCTGCGCCCTGCTGGCTATCGCACCGGTGTTTTTCGAACGAGGGGGAAGATTGCCGAATATTTCGCTGGGCTTATTGCTACTCGCGGTATTAATATCCGGTCTCATCGCATCGCTTCTGGCAACCTGGGCTGCCCTGCGTTCACCATTGTTGCCGGCACTGCGCGCAGAGTGAGAAGTTCATCCGCAGATTACGCAGATTACACTGAAGATCAAAAACAGCCATGAAGAGGCTAGAGTTGGTATCACCGTCCTGCTAAAGTCATAATCTGCGTAATCTGCGGATGTTTCATAGGTCGGAGGAGAGGGATCAAAATGCGAAAACAAATTCTCGGTTTCACGCTGATCTTGGTTTCAGTCACCGCGGCCTACGCTGAGAATTGGCCGCAGTGGCGCGGGCCGAGTCTAAATGGTCTGAGCAATGAGAAGAATCTTCCCGCGAAGTGGACTACGGAAGAAAACGTCACCTGGAAGCTGGCGATGCCGGGCTGGAGCGGCTCAACACCAGTCATCTGGCGTGACCGAATTTTTCTGAACGTCGCCGATGGAAATGACCTCTATCTTTGGAGCGTAGATCGCACGAAGGGTACGGTCCTCTGGAAAAAGTTGCTGGGCACCGGCAACGTTAAGATGCGCAAGCAGAACATGTCGTCGCCGTCACCGGTCACGGACGGTAAGAGCGTTTACGTCATGACCGGTACCGGCATTCTCAAGGGATTTGATTTCAGCGGCAAGGAACTCTGGGTGCGTGACATCCAGAAAGACTACGGCGAGTTTGGACTCAACTGGGGTTACGCTTCTTCCCCTCTGTTATTCGAAGACTCGCTGTACGTTCAGGTGTTGCACGGGATGAAGACTGACGATCCTTCCTACGTCCTGCGCATTGACAGGAAGAGCGGCAAGACTACCTGGAAAGTCGAGCGCCCCACCAATGCGATCAGGGAATCGCCCGACTCCTATTCGACACCAGGCCTGCTGCGATACGGCAAGACAGTGGAACTCGTGATTAGCGGTGGCGACTGTGTCACCGGCCATGATTTAGCCACCGGGAAAGAACTCTGGCGCGCGAATGGACTGAATCCTGACAACAATCCCTTCTATCGAATCGTCGCCTCGCCGGTGATTTTCAACGACATCATTTATGTGCCGACCCGTGTTAAGCCCCTGCTTGCCTTGCGCGCCGGCGGACGAGGGGACATCACCAGCTCTCACGTACTCTGGTCTACCGCGAACGGGCCTGACGTGCCCACCCCGGTCACCGACGGAAAGTATTTTTACGTTGTTAACGACAAGGGGATCATGTGGTGTTTGGACGCCAAAACCGGCGCCGAGATCTACTCCCAACAACGCATTAAGCCGGGCACTTACAGCGGATCACCGGTGCTGGCGGACGGGAAGATCTATGTAACGAACGAAGAGGGACTAACAACTGTCGTCAAGGCTGGACCAACCTTTGAAGTGTTAGCCGAAAACGCGCTCAACGATTATTGTCTGAGCTCGCCGGCTATTTCGGGCGGACAAATCTTCATTAGAACGGCAACGAATCTGTATTGCATCGGGAAAAGCTCCAAGACGTAGCTGGCACATAACCAACGCAAACCGTTCTGAACACCGAAGCTGTTCGCGAATTTCAGCCCGGGGTTTCCCACCCCGGGATTAGTGCTCACCCTAATATGCCTGATACTCTGAAAGAGTTCGCCAACACCTTCGGCGTTAACCATATCGCTTGACTCTGTGTTCCCAGGGTAGGAAACCCTGGGCTGCAACTCGCGAACACCTTCGGTGTTAACGCCGACTGATCAAAATCGTCGGTTTGCAAAGGTTGGGTCTCAATGAATACTGTTCACATCAAGTGGCAAACAAGATTCCTGGTTGTCGTGTTAGTCGGTGTATTTGCCTCAGGCGTTAGCTCACAGAGTTCCCAACTCGGAAAAGTCGAGTTTCCCACCTCCGGCTCTGAAGCAGCACAAGCGCACTTCCTGCGTGGTCTGGCGGCGCTTCATTCTTTCTGGTACGAAGAGGCGCTCGAAGCCTTTCGCGAATCAACCAGGAATGAGCCAGGCTTCATGATGGGCTACTGGGGCGAGGCCATGGCCCACAATCATCCGCTCTGGTCAGAGCAAGACACGTCCGCCGCGCGCGAGGTGCTCAAGAAGATCAAGGAGACACCCAAGCTCACTCAAAGGGAGCGTGCTTACCTGGATGCGGTGAAAGTCCTGTATGGCGAGGGCGACAAGCGTGCCCGCGACACGGCCTATTCTGCGGCCATGGAGAAAATCTATCGTGACTATGCAAACGATCTGGATGCGGCAGCTTTCTATTCTCTATCACTTCTCGCTTTGGTGAGATCTGAGGAGAAAAGCTACCGGCTGCAAGCCCGTGCCGG
>JAMQPH010000379.1 GCA_023717605.1 Pyrinomonadaceae bacterium | reverse complement strand
CGTCAAAGATTCCCTGGCTCAAATAACGCTCAGCGTTGTCCGGAAACACAGTAACAATTCTTTTGCCCTTGCCCAACCGTTCTGCGACCCGATAGGCTCCGGCTGCTGCGGCACCTGATGACCAGCCACCCAGGAGTCCTTCAGTGCGGGCGAGCCGGCGAACCGCGGCACAAGCTTCGTCGTCCATTACCAGCATGATTTCGTCTGCCAGACTGGCGTCAAAAATCTCAGGGATAAAGTCCTTTTGGCCGATGCCTTCTATCTTCTTGGGGCCGGGAGGATGACCACCATAGATCGAACCCTCCGGTTCTACAAGCACACATAAAACCTGCGGGTTAATCTTCTTAACGGCGCGCGAAACTCCGACAAAAGTTCCCGAGGTCCCCGCCCCAATCACCACGGCATCAATGCGCCCCTCCATTTGTTCGATGATCTCTTGAGCGGTCGTCGCCTCATGAAAGGCGGGGTTCGCATGATTTTCAAACTGCTGGGGGATAAAGCTGCCTTCAATTCCATCGGCGAGTTCGTGGGCCAGGGCAATTGCTCCTTGGATTCCGGCCTCGGGCGAAACGTATTCGATTTCACCGCCCAGCGCTTTCATTAGCTTCATCTTTTCCTCGGCGAAGCCTTCGGGAACGCAGAGGATAACACGATATCCCCGTGACACGCCGATCAGGGCAAGCCCGATACCGGTGTTGCCGGCAGTTGGTTCGATGATCGTGGAGCCAGAGCGAAGTTTGCCTTTCTGTTCGGCATCCAGAATCATTCCCAGCGCGGCGCGGTCTTTCACCGAACCGCCAGGATTAAAACATTCGAGCTTTGCATAGATATGTGCCAGTGGAGGTTGAGCGAAACGGGAAAGGTGAAGCAGGGGAGTATGGCCTACGAGGTCGAGGATGCTTTCAGCTACGCCTAGCGTCATCAAAAGTTTTCCGGGCGCGATTAGCTCGTAATAGAGCGAGGGATGCTAGCCCTGTCACTGTGCCAAAATTATAGTTTATTCACGAAGCATTAACCATATTCAGTACTGAATCAAGCTGCCTTCCCGTTTGGCGCGGCGGACGGCGCGGCCGAACACCCAAAGGGAGAAGGGCAGCAGCACTCCAAGCATGATGAGCAGTGTGACAAGGGGTTCGGTAACTTCGGCGAGACCTCTTCCTTCAAGTAAGACTCTTCGAATTCCGTCGAGACCATACGTCGCCGGGAGAACCTTAGAGACACTGCTTAGTCCTGATCCTGCGTATTCTGTTAGAAGTTGGGTGGGAAAGAAAACGCCTGAGAACAGCGCAGAACCGGTGCCGAGAAAAACACCGAACGGATCACCACGTTTGAAGACCATTGCGAAACTTGCCGAAAGGATGCCGAGGCAGGCGAGTACCAGCGTCGTTAGGATGAGGAACACGAGCGCCAACAGGAAACTTCCCGCGTAGTGGACATTGAAGAAGAACCAGCCGAAGAAGAGATATAGAAAAGAGAATAGTGTGGCCTGCACAAAGTCCCACGCAGAGCTGGCCACAATGACCGTGGGGAGATTAATGGGAGTTAACAGGACGCTTTCGAGTGTGCCCTGCATCTGTTCTTGCCGGATGGCGTTTGCCAGACTCGAGAAACCGGTCATGAAATAGTTTAGGACGGCGAGGCCCGTGAGCCAGGCAGCGAGAGGATCACGCCACTGTGAAAACCGCGCGTCGGTGAATCCCACAAAGATTTTGGAAATGAAGAAAAGAGTGGTAACAGCGCCCAGGATCGAAACCACGCGTATGAAAAACTGCATCCGATAACTCACAAATAGGCGGAAGTCGCGCACGACGAAAGCAAATATGCGGCGTGGAAGTAGTTTTAACGAGTTCATGGTTCCTGTTTTGAACTTTGTACTAGTAGGCGTATCGTCGCAATTAGCATGAGTTTCCGTTGCGCGCTAACTTCTTATTCACACCTATCTTCAGATAGGTGACTACACTGGATGAAAATTCTCGGAACCGTTTCAACGGTTTGCTGCGCCCACGGAGAAACCGTTAAAACGGTTCCGCAAGTACCGAGCGTTCTCCACACCCAGCTAAAGCAGGGTGTGAATGAGAAGTCAACAGCGTAGGCTAGCTACCGTTCACTTGAAAGCTATCATTCCTTCCGCTCGTAACTTTCCAGCACGTCGAGCAATGTTGGTCGTTCTGACTCCACGTTTAAGATTGTTCCTCCAGCTTGATGAACTTTCCGAAGCGCTTCATCGAGTCGATCGTCCCCACTTCTACGTGTGAAAGAAATAATCGTGACCTGCTCGCCAGACTCAAACTGAAAATGTTCGAACTGCGAGTTCATGACGGCTTCAGCTCGCTCGCGTAACAGTCCCGATACTGTAAGACGTATGACTTCGACGTCGGAATTGATCGATCGTAAGTTAGTTGGGGAATCAACTGCCCTGATCTCGCCGGCGCTGATGATAGCCACGCGGCTGCAAAGTGTCTCAACTTCGGCGAGATTGTGCGAAGTGAAGAGAATCGTTACCGGTGGATCCTGCCGGGCTAACGTCTTGATCAGCTCACGCATCCGCGACGCCGCCACAGGGTCCAGTGAACGCGTGGGTTCGTCAAGTAATAATACGGGTGGGTTCGGGAGCAGCGCACGCGCTACAGCCAGGCGCTGTTTGTTACCCGTTGAAAGCTCGCCGAAACGTTTACGCACCACATCTTCAAGTTCGAGCTGAGCAAATAGTGCTGCAATCCGTTGTTTTGACACTCGATCACCAAGGCCATAAAGACGGGCAAAGAAGATGAGGTTCTGTTCTGAGGTAAGTCGCCAGTAGAAGCTTCTTTCTTCTGCGCCTGATAGACCCACTTGCATCCGAACTTTCTCGTCGTCACGCACGCTGTCGAAGCCGTTGACTGTGACTGTTCCCAACGTTGGTTGCACCAGGGTGGCGACGATCTTCGTGAGCGTGGTTTTGCCCGCGCCGTTCCGCCCGATCAATCCGAAGATCTCGCCCCGGTAGACGTCGAACGAAACATCGCGAAGAGCTTCTGCAGGGGGTTTAGTTTTGCGCCGCAGGAATGCTTTCAAACGTGCAAAAGGGACCGGATAGGTTTTGGAGAGCTCACTGATGGAGATGGTGCGTTCGCCGCCGGGAAGGGCAATGGGAGCGTTTGAAGCAAGGGCTGGATCGCCGTCGGAGTTTAGGGGGTCGCCTGGTTGCATTGACTCAGAATGACATCAGCGATTAGTCACGTCCTAAGACTCCGACAGTCACCGCGCGCTTTGCCGTGGGTCGAGATATTCACGCAGACCGTCGCCGATGAAGTTAAAGGCTAGAACCGTCAGGGCGATTACGAGTCCCGGAAAGATCAGGGCGTGAGGCGCTGCCTGAAGTGTTGACAGATCGCGCGCTTCTTCAATCATCACTCCCCACGAAGGCGATGGCGGCGGGACTCCAAGTCCCAGGAATGACAATGACGCTTCGGCCAGGACTGCGCCGGCCATCCCGAGGCTGGCCTGTACAATCAGCGGTTGTATCGCGTTCGGCAGAATGTGGATTAACAGTATGCGGGCATCGCTCGCACCCAGAGCCCGGGCCGCTTGAACGAAGTCATATTCGCGCACCTTCAAAACCTGCCCGCGAATCAGACGCGCATAGCCGACCCATCCGATAATGCACAGTGCGAGAATAAGTTTGTTTAATCCCGCTCCGAGAAATGCCACCATGGCGATCGCCAGCAAGAGACCTGGAAACGCCAGAAACACATTGAATACGTAACCCGAAATGATCCGATCTATCCAACCTCCATAGTAACCGGCGAAGGCGCCCAGCAGAGTACCTACCAAAGCCGAGACGGAAACAACGATCAAGCCGACTTGGAGCGAGATGCGAGCGCCAAAGACGACGCGGGAAAATATGTCGCGTCCGGTGGCGTCGGTGCCAAAGAGATGATCCGCTGAAGGAGGAAGGTAACGGATGGAAAGATTCGTCGCACCTACATCGTGCGTTGCAATCCATGGGGCGAAGATCGCCACGACGATCAGAATTGCAATGATAATCAAGCCAATAATAGCTAGTCGGTTCATAGGAATTAGTACAAAGTTCAAAGTCAGTTCAAGACACTCTAATGCGCGGATCGAGCCAGCGGTAAATCATATCCGTTAGTGAATTTGCAACAATGTAGGTGAGGCTAATCACCAGCACACAACCCTGGACTACGCGGTAGTCGCGTTTGCCGATGCCGTCTTCAACGAGCAGCAAGCCGAGTCCTGGCCAACCAAAAATCTTTTCGGTAATGATCGCACCGGCAAGTAGAATCCCAAGCTGTAATCCAAGAATCGTGACGACCGGAATCAAACCATTCTTAAGCACGTGCTTGTAAACCACCTGCGTCTCGCTCAGGCCCTTTGCCCGGGCGGTGCGGACGTAGTCCTCACCGAGTTCTTCAATTACTGAAGATCGGACCATGCGCGTCAGGATTGCTGAAAGCGCTGCCCCGAGAGTGAACGCGGGCAGAATAATATCGGCCCAATCGAAACGACCCGAAGGCGCCAGCCAACCGAGCTTCACGGCAAACACATAAACGAGCATTGGCCCAATGACGAAGCTGGGCAGGCTGATACCAATCAAAGCGATCACCGATGCGGCGTTATCTATTAATGAGCCTTTATTCTTTCCAGCCAGCACGCCGAGCGGAATCGCAATGGCGACGGCAATCAAAAGCGCGACAACTGCGAGTTCAATAGTGGCAGGATAACGTTCGAGTATCAGTTCCACGACCGGTCTCCCAGTCCGGAAAGACCGACCCATGTCTCCCTGCAGGATACCCTTCCAGTAATCGGTGTATCGATTGTCAGAGCCGTGCCATTGAAAATGCCGGTTTCCCTGAGAATCGCGGGGCAGGGAGAAGAAAAACGGCGGACGATCTAAACCGTGCCTCTGACGAAACTGCTCGAACTGTTCCGGAGTGGCTTGCTCGCCCAGCACCGCCACGGCGGGGTCGCCGGGCACGAGTTCGATCAGAATGGTGACCAGGGAGACGACGGTCCAGACGACGAGCAGAAGGATTGCAATACGCCTTAGCGATCCAAGAACTTTATGCTTAGAAAGTAAACGCACTCTGGCGAGTCTCGAACCGCGCAGCTGGAGATTGGTATTCCGAGGGATAATAGCATAGACGCAACGGCAGGAGCGGGCTCGAGTCGCGGTGAGGCGAACCGTGAGTTAACTACAAAATAGAACGCAGCCCGAATGAAAACCCGGAATGAGTCGCATGGCCCCGACAACCGCACGCTCACAAGGTTTCTTCGGACTGCGTCCTTCATTGGCTGCAATTCAACTAGTGACTTGCAACCAATCCTTTAAAACTTATTTTGGGCGCTTACCTGTATGAAGCGCCGCGATTCCTCCAGTTAGATTTTCGTACTCAACCGATTCCAATCCCACCTTGCTCATCAGCGAACTTAGCTCCTTTTGATCAGGAAACCGCGTAACTGAATCAGGTAAATACTGATACGCACCCTTCGATCCGCTGATTAGCCCGCCCAAAAACGGTAGCACGCGCGTGAAGTACACATTGAATAGGAAGCGAAAACCTGGGACAACTGGTTTGGAGAACTCCAGCACAGCCAAATAGCCGCCGGGCTTTAGCACCCTCAGGAGTTCGGCCAGCCCACGTTGAACGTCCGCGAGATTTCTTAGTCCGAAAGCAATCGTGACTGCCTCAAACGAGCCATCGCGAAACGGAAGACGCAGAGCATCCCCCTCAATCAACGGTATATCCGGCTCGCGGTTCGCAGTCTTCCGAGCCGCAATTTCTAACATCGGACGACAAAAATCTGTACCGACAACTCGTGCCCCGATAGTTTGAGACAGTGTGAGTGAAAGATCCCCAGTGCCACAGGCAACATCGAGAATTCGCGCGCCGCTTGAAACAATATTCTCCCGAAGCTTGCGCGCCACCAGTCGTCGCCATCTCTTATCAATGTGTCCAGACAGCAGATGATTTAAAAGATCATATCGACCGGCTATGTCCGCAAACATTTCGCGGACGCGATTAGCATGTTCCTCGTCGTTTGCCCGTCGATCGTCAGACACAGTTAAGCAAAATGAGATGGAGATGTGATTGCAAGCAGATTGCGAATGATTTGCGATTAGTCGGGCTTCTTGACCGGAATCGTGGTTGCCGGTTTCACTTCAGCTTTGTCAGGCTGCGGTTTCACGAGTTCTCCCATCAATTCTACCTTCACGTTTGGCTCAAGCATGGCCTTTAGCTGTTGTGAGTCTCCTATAACGACTGAGGCAATTCGAGTCTTCTCGAAAAGAGTGGAAGCGACACGCTGGAGATCGCCGGCTGAGACTGCGCTGAATGCGGCAATCTGTTGACTAATCGACGGCAGACCAAATGTGTCGATATCGAGCCATGCCCCGGCAATACCGTCCGGTCTTTCCATCTCTTTATTAAATTGAGCGCTAGCTCCGCTTTTAGCTGCGTCCAACTCCGCAGCTGGAACTGGGCTACTCACCAGGGATTGAAGCACATCGTGCGCACTCTTGAGCGTCTTGCCAACTAGCAAAGTATCTGCGGCGACGCCCATCACAAACATTCCAGGAAGGACGTGAGGCTCGTTTCGGACGAATACAGGTCTGCGGCTGAGTTCCGGCGATAGGGTCTCCCAGCGCTTGCGAGCGATTACTGCCAGGACGACTGCCGTGGCGAAGTCTCGATCAGAGCGGGAAACGCCCCGTGTGGCCAACCTGACTTCAGCGCTCTGGTCAGCAGGCGCATTCATGATCAAGGTGCGATTGTCCGGCGGTTCCGGTTGCCGGAAGGTAGTCGGAACGACCTGCTCACTCTTGCGCCACGGACCTAACAGTTGACGTAACGCACGCATCGCTCTGTCTTTAGGTACGCCTCCGAAGACTACCAGGGTGGCATTGTTAGAATTTAGAAACCGGTCTCTCGCGAGCAACAAATCGGCTCGATCAACTCGCGCCAGACTCTCAGCGGATCCGGTTTGGGGACGGCCATATGGGAAATCGCCGAAAAGGCGGGCGGCGATCGCACGATCGGCCCAGAGTGCTGGAGAAACATTGGTTTCTTTGGCTATCTTGATGCGTCCATCGCGAATTCTGGCGACGTTCTCCGGAGAGATCTGGGTTGTTACTATTGCGGTGCGCAGGATTTCGACAATTCGTTCAAATTCTCGCGCTCGGCCCTGGAGAGTTACGGTGATCGAGTCATAGTCGGTATCTACGTCTAGCCGCCCACCCATTTCGTCGGTGAAGTACTCGCGGGTACTGGTATCGGGGAAAAGGATGTCTCCCAGGATGGCCATCTCGCCACCCTTACCAGTTACATCGAAGGCCGCACCACTATGGATCCTTAGCTTCAGCAAGACCTCTTGGTCACCGGGCCGATTCCAGACGAGGACACGGAGACCGTTGAGCAGTTGTTCCCGTTCCGGCTCTGCCGCCACTTGGCCGTAAACAGGTCCGGAACCGCCCCAGATCAGGACTGTTAGAGACAGGATAATCAGTACTCTGGGTAATAAATTGGTTAGCAAGGCGAGGCTCATAGGTACGATGATATTGGCGCGGCGAAGACAGGGTGCCAGGACCTGCACCGGATCTTTGCTAGTTAATCGGGTTCGGGAGCAAAAACATCTTAGATGCGCGATATTTAGTCGTCAACCGTTTGGCGCGTAAGTGCATCAAAGGCCTGAGTTTGATCTTCAGGCTACGGCCCGGGATTACGTGCTCCAATCAGGTTGAAGGGTAGTATAATCCCCCTGCTGGGAACGGTCTTTGAGTTGTCGTTTAGCATAAATTCGAAAAAAGCCTCTTGGAAGGCCGTAACTTTTTGCCTTTTGGCGGTAATTAACGTAGGAAGCGATTCCTACAGGATCGAGTGCTTGATTGCCAGATAGAACTACAGACGAACTTTTGCTTGAAAGGGCAGAAGGCGGGGACCAGGCAGCATTCGTCGAGTTATACGAACGGCACCGAACCGGGGTTTTTCGTTTCGCGTACAGGATGTTGGGATCCACGGAAATGGCCGAAGACATAACCCACGACTGCTTTTTGAGTTTGATCAAACGCCCGGAGAACTTTAATCCAGCGCGTGGATCGTTGAAGAATTATCTCTATTCGGCAGCGCGGAATCTGTCTCTAAAGCATTTTCGCAACACGTCTAGAGAGGCTGCCGTTGAATTGTTTGATGAGGAGCCGTCAATTCCCGACAGAGAACAGCCGCTAGGGAGATTGTTGGACGAGGAGTTGTCAATCAAGGTGAAAGACGCTGTGTTCAGTTTGCCACCACTCCAGCGCGAGGCGTTGGTTCTTTTCGAATATGAAGGGTTAACACTAAGCGAGATTGCCAGTGTTCTGGACACAGACGTTGGGGCAGTAAAAGCCCGGTTGCACAGGGCACGCGAAAGGCTTAGAGCTACGCTGTGGCCTTATTTGAATAGTAGCCGGGAAATTGTTACTTTGGAGCAGGCTTGAATGAGCAGCATCGAGCCAAAAGACCCGTTGTTTTCGGAAGCCGAGCTTAAGAGAGTGCTTGAGCTCTGGACAACTCCAGAGCCTTCAAGAACACTCGATGAGCGCGTCTCAAACAGTTATTATAGGGAGTTTGGAAGCGACGATGCTGCGACCCAGCCGGTAGCGCTCCCCCAGAGCCAAAAAGAGGTAGTGACTATGAAGTTTTGTTCAACATGCCAGGAAGAGTTCGCTGAGAAGTTCAGTTTTTGCCCAGTGGATGGAACTCCTCTCAACGGATTTGTTCCCCGGGACGAGGAGAGCGTTACGCGTGCCGCGGTGCATGAGCCTGCGATCCCTATAACAACTTCAGTAACGAGCGAACCAGCCTACGCCGCAGCCGCGGTGCATGAGCCTGCAGTCCCTGTAACAACTTCAGTGACGAGCGAACCAGCCTACGCCGCAGCCGTTGTGGCTTCTGCCGGAACAATTGCTGAAAAGCCCGAATTCCATTTTACTTTCATGGATGATGCCGGTCTCACGCAGAGGCTAATTGAGGCGGTCAAGGAAATCGCTCATGAATCGGAACTGACCTGGCCGGAGTTCAAGCGCGACCCGTTTGGCTTCAGCAAAAGGATGGTCGCGGGTTATGGCCAGGCCGGCTGGCGCGCTTTGTCTCAACCCAATGTGGCGACTGGCGTACTGTCGGCACTGTTTTTGGTGATGACAGTTGTGCTTGCCGTTTTCTGGATAGATCGCGTTCAAACCCGACGACTAGCAGAGCAAGCTGCAGTCCAGGAAGATCAGATTGCCGATCTGATAGACATCCCAAGTGAGCAGCCGACCCCTGATCCTGGGACGGCGGGTCTCAACAAAGGTAGCGGCGGAGGTAGCAAGCCCAAACAGGAAAAACCGGGCGGCGGTGGCGGTGGCGGCCGT
>JAMQPH010000377.1 GCA_023717605.1 Pyrinomonadaceae bacterium | reverse complement strand
AGAAGCCAACGAAGGAATGACCGAATACCACCAACGGCAGTTGGTGGATTGTTCAGATCCAGCCTAATGCCCATGTTTTGCGGAGCGAGGCTGGACTTGAAGTATCCACCAACTGCCGTTGGTGGTATTACGAGAAGAAAGCTGATTTCAGTTTTTGTAGGCTGGATCTGAAACATCCACCAACTGCCGTTGGTGGTATTTCAACTTTTGAGGCAAAGCCAATAATTTAGTGACATTTCGTGTGATTTCGTGGATTGTTTGCCCCGAGCCCGCAATGAGCCAGCGTAAATACTGAAACATGTCACTACCGAGTCAGGAGAAAATCATTGAGGTTCGTGTTTACAATAGCAGTGCTGCTCTGCGCACCGGTCCTGGCAACTTCTCAACAGACACAGTTGACCTATGTTGTTCATTACTCTGCACCGGGAAGCGAAAGAGTCCGCGTGTCCATGACGTTGCCGGATGCGCAACCCGCCGCACTGATTCTCGTCATGCCACGGGCGATTCCCATGGCGTACGGCGAGCAACAGTTTGATCGTTATGTCGATCCAGTGCTCGCCTTCTCAGAGTCGGGAGAGTCGTTGCCGGTTCAACGCAGTGACGGACCGCGATGGACGATTGGCAAGGCCGGCGCGCGTGTGCGGCGTATTGAGTACGACGTCAATCTCGTGCGAATGGAGCGCGAGATCCTGGGAGCTTCCGACTCTTCAAGGGTGCGACCTGCATATGTCGGGCTCCTCGGGTACTCAATCTTCGGGTTTGTCGATGGCTTTGAAGACCGCCCGATTCGTTTACAGATTGATGGCCCTGCGGGCTGGCCTATCTTCTCCACACTGGCCCCGCAGTTGCCGGCCGCAACTGGTTCAACAGCAGCTCAAGCCGCAAGTTTCTACGCTCTGGCCGATTCACAGATTGCCATGGGGCCAAAACTCCAGCTGCAACGCCTGGCGGGTACAGTTCCGTTGTTTGTCGCCTTCTACGCCGAGGGCGAAGTGGATACTGAACTGCATGGCAAACTGGCGCTCGAGGCGATGGAACAGGTGATCGCATATTTCGGAAGTGCTCCGTTTCGTCACTACACAACCCTGATCGAGTTGCTGCGCCCCGTTTCACCCGAGCATCGTTACGGCTTCAGCATGGAACACCTCGACAGTAGCACCTATTATCTGAGCATAGACCGAGGGATTACTTCCAAGTCGACTGCCGAGCAGACAGGTCGTGAGCGTTTTAACTTTGCTCATCACATTGCTCATGCGTGGGTGCCGAAGCGGGCCTATGGCGAAGGCTACTTTCCATTCACCTGGGAGTTGGCCCCGATGATCGACACCATCTGGTTGAGCGAGGGTTTCGCCAGGTACGTCGCGATGGAAGCCGTGAGTGCGGGCCGAACTGAGTCAGAATCGAAGGTCTACCGGCAGCGGACGCTGGACGTCCTCCGCGGCATCGTGTCAGAGTCGCCCGCATTTATCCGCAGGATGACGTTGGTGGAACTGTCTCGGGTTGGTTCGACGCGTTACTCGGAAGACTTCCGCACGGGCCGCAACCTCTTCTCACGCGGCGCGCTGATGGCCGCGGAAATGGATGAGCGCATCCGCGAGCGCTCGGCGGGAAAGAAAACCTTCCGCGACGGTATGAGAAGTCTCATGACCTGGAGCACGCGCAACCGGCGGGCTTTTCGCATAGTTGAATTGCCGGCGATCTTAGCTGAGGGCACTGGAGTCGACACCCGGGAGGTTATGGAGAAGTGGCTGCAGCCGCTGGATCGTTAACTTCTCGACGCCATGCCTAACGTAATTAGAGATCCTTGTGACGAAGGAATAATTCTCTCGCAGAAGACCGCACTTCCGTGCTCGGAAAAGCAGTCCCGTTGGATTCTTGCGGCAACTATCCTCGCTTCGAGTATGGCGTTCATTGACAGTACGGTTGTCAATGTTGCTCTCCCTGCTCTGCAAAAGAACCTTCAGGCTACAGCTATCGGTGTGCAGTGGGTGGTTGAGGCCTACGCGTTGTTTCTTTCGGCCCTGCTTCTGGTCGGCGGTTCGCTCGGCGACCACTATGGGCGAAGGCGCATTTTCCTAATGGGAGTTTCAGTCTTCGCTCTCGCATCAATGTGGTGCGGCCTCGCTCCCAATATCGAACAACTTATAGCTGCGCGAGCCGTGCAAGGTGTCGGCGGAGCATTACTAATTCCCGGGAGCCTGGCAATTATCAGTGCTTCATTCCCACCCGAGAAACGAGGTCGAGCTATCGGCACATGGTCCGGCTTCTCTGCGATTACCACGGCCATTGGTCCGGTACTGGGCGGATGGCTGATCGAACACGTTTCCTGGAGAGCGGTGTTCTTTCTCAACCTGCCTTTGGCGCTGGCCGTGATCTTCATTGCGCTCCGACACGTGCCGGAAAGTAGCGACAAAAATCAGACCGGTTCGATAGATTGGCTGGGAGCATTACTCGTAACCCTCGGCCTGGGTG
>JAMQPH010000326.1 GCA_023717605.1 Pyrinomonadaceae bacterium | reverse complement strand
ATTATCAGCTCAGTTTCAAGTTCACTCGCGGATCCTTGTGCGTTGGACAGAAAATGGGCGAATTCCTTCTGGGAATAACGTCCGGCGCCCTCGGCAATGTTGGCCGGGACCGATACGGCAGCCCGACGTACCTGAGAGGTAAGGCAGTACCTCTCCTCTTTTGGGAATCTCTCGGTTGCCCTATAGACTTCAACAACGAGATCAACTGACTTGCTCCAGGCATCTAGTTTTTGGTGTGGACGCATAGCTTGCTCCTTTCGTGAGGTTGTGAGGTTTAAGGTTCTTCCATTTACCATTTACTATTCACCATTTACTAATCGCATCACTTCAAATTCAAGATCGGCCAATCATGATGCAGCGCGGTTTGGCGCAGGCGCATGTCGGGGTTGACCACGGCCGGATGACCTACTATCGAGAGCATTGGTAAGTCACTCATGCTGTCGGTATAGGCGTACGAGTCGCTCAGACTGAGGCCTTCACGCTCGGCGTAAACGCGAATCCATGACGCCTTTGTGGCGGCAGCCATAACCGGCGGGAGTAAGCGGCCGGTCGCCAGGCCGTTAACGAACTCAAGGCGGTTGGCCACGTATTCGGTGATTCCGAGATGGGCCATCAAATGGTCCACTGAAACATCCAGGGCACCGGTCACGACGACCTGACGGAGGCCCAGACTCCGTGATTTTTCGAGCAGCTCGTAAGTGCCCGGAAAGATGGCCGGTTTGAGCACGGTTTCGAACAGTTCCTGAGCGAAGAAGCGTAGCCGGTCCTCCGACTGCCCTTTGTAACGCTTGAAGTAGAGGTCATTAAAGACTTTTCTACTATACTGATCCGTGATTGCGAAGACGGGAAGACTTACTAGCGTAGCTGCGCTTTTCTTGAGACTGCTGACCAGGCCCGGTTGATTCTTGGCATAGAAGCCCAGCGTATGGACCAGATTCGTCCTGACCAGTGTGCCTTCCAAATCGTAGAAAGCTGCCGCCGCCACATAACCTCCCCAAGTCTTCAATTGAACGATTGCAGGTACCTGCGCCGCCGCAAGGTCCGTATGAGCGTGCCAATATACCCTATTCCCCTGGTTTTGGGTACCGGCGTCCTCGAGTAAAAACTATGTGTATGGGCGCTCTAGACAATTAAGAATCACAATCGCTAAAAGAGGCGGAAAACGTGAGAAAACTCCAATCCATAGGGCTAATATTGTTGCTTCAAATCGCACCGTTTGCGGGACTCTCTTGCCGAAATCAGCAGGCCGATGCTGATAAGAACCTCGGCCAGCCGAACAAAATTGTCGGCACGGAGAAAATAGCCGAAGCGGATAAGCTTTACTCACATCGTGAGGACCTGCAGAAGGCGAGACTGGGTGTTGTTTTGCTAAGGCAGGCTCGGACGGCGGATTACAGCAGTTACGAGGCCGAGTGGAAACTGGCGCGGATTTGCTATTACCTTGGATCGCACACTGACGACGAGCGCGAACGAGATCGGGCTTTTCGCGAAGGCATCGAGGCCGGGAAGACTGCCGTGCGGCTTAGCAGTGAGAAACCCGAAGGACATTTCTGGTTGGGTGCCAACTATGGCGGCGCTGCAGAACATAGCACGCTGGCGGGATTGTCGAGCATCCAAGACATCCGTAGCGAAATGGAAGCCGTGCTGAAAATTGACGAGGGGTTTCGGGATGGAAGCGCTTACATGATTCTTGGCCAACTTTACTTAGAAGCGCCCCGGCTATTACGCGGCGATCATCAAAAAGCGCTTGAGTATCTGGAGAAGGGGTTAACGTTCGGAAGCGGCAACGCGCTCCTTAGGGTACGTTTGGCTGAGGCCTATCACGCGGTAAAAAGAGACGCTGAGGCGCGCAAGCAGATTGATGTCGTGCTCAAAATGACTCCCAATCCTGATTATCTGCCGGAATACAAAGAGGCTGTGGATGAGGCAAAGAAGCTAATTGAGAAAATGGACAGGACCTCGACAAGTTAGAGGCTCATTGCTTACCACCCACCCGCTTCAGTTCCTCTAGTGTCCGCTTATGTTGTTCGAGTTTCTGACCTGCTTCGGCCAGTTTGCCTTGCGAAGTAAGACGTTGGTAGTCCTCAAACTCCTGGACAGCCTTATTGATCAGTTGCTGGACGTTGTTGCCCGACGGGGGTGTCGCCGCCGGCTTCGGCGCAGTTTCATCAACCTTGGTCGGTGACGCGTCTGGCGGAGGAGGAGTCTTCCCTGCTTCACCAAATAGATGGGTCATCGCCTCGTCAAAACTCTTCCCATACCCAACTCGTTCCTGAATCGCCAGCACGACCAGACGCAGCTCCGGCATGGGACTGGTAGTGGCCTGCAGATACACGGGTTCCACATACAAAAGGGAGCGCCCGATGGGGATAACCAGCAGATGGCCGCGCACAACTCGCGAGCCTTGCTGATTCCAAAGGGTGAACTGCGGTGAGAGCTCGGCGTTTTGATCTATGCGTGCTTCTATTTGCAAGGGCCCTTCAATCAGACGAGATTGGGGAAAATTGTAGACGAGAAGCTTGCCGTAGTTATCGCCGTCACCGCGTCCGGCCATCCAACCAATCATGTTGTTTCGATTTGCCGGGGTGAAAGGCAAGATTAGAACGAACTCGCTAGATGGCTGTTCGCCAGGAAGCTGCATCAGCACATAGTAAGGGTCGATCGGTTCAGACTTGTTCTTGTCTTGCTCGCTGCGACCGCGTTGGTGCGCAATGCTCCAGACATCTTCGCGCTGGAAAAATATTTTGGGACTCTGCGTGTGATAAATGCCGTAAACCTCGCCCTGGACTCGAATCAGGGTTTCCGGATAGCGCACGTGTGAGCGCAAGTCCGCGGGCATGGCGCTGGCGTCCTGAAAAAGAGTAGGAAAGGTGGCGCGGTACGTAGCGATCAATGGATCCTGAGGATCGAAAACGTAAAACGCGACTGAACCGTTATAGGCGTCGATAACTACCTTCACACTGTTGCGAATATAGTTAATGCGATTACCTCCGACCTGGTGATGACGAGAGTAAGGAAATCTTGACGATTCAGTGAAAGCATCAAGCAACCAGAAAAGGCGGCCTTCCTTGTTCACGACAATGTATGGATCATTGTCGTAGATTAGAAACGGTGCGACGCCATTGACCATCTCCTTAATATTTCGGCGGATAAGAACACGGCTTTCCGAACTCACATCATCGGAGAAGGGCAGTTTTGACAGATCATTTAGCGCCCAGGCGAGCAAAGTTCGCCGCAGACGTCCACCGATCTTGATGCCCCCGGTCCCCTCATAAGTGGTGTACGTATTTGTTTCGCCTTGTGGGAAATCAAACTCCTTTTGGGCGGTGTTTACGTAAACATCAGTGTCGGTCTTTTGTCCGAAGTAAATCTGAGGTCGAGTAATGGTGATTTCCTGGGTTCGAGTTTCGATAGGCATATTCGACACCAGGAAGCGAGGCATTCCTTCCGGCGTGAACTCATTCGCTGTATTTATGGTCAAACCGTAGCCGTGCGTATAGATCAATTTCTCGTTAATCCAGTTACGCGAAGACTCCGGCAGTTTCTCGACGTCAATTTCGCGCGCCGCTAGCATTACCTGCCGTGTCCGCCCGGCAAAGCTATAGCGATCCACATCGACATCGGGAAAGTCGTAGTAAGTACGAATCGTTTGAATTTGCTTGAGCGTGTCTTGCAGAGCATGCCAATCCCAGAGCCGAATGTTTTCGAGGGTTGCCCGATTAGCGTTCAGGTTCAGCGCTTCGACCGAGTTTTCTGCTTCAAACTCCCGCAATTCAATTTGTTCCAAACCAAATGCTTGGCGCGTCCAATTGATATTGTGCTCGATGTAGGGTGTCTCGCGCCCAAGTTCATTGGGCTTAACGATGAAACTGTTGACGTAGGTTGGGACGATGACCACCCCCACGATATAGACTGCAATCGGAATCGCGACCGCCAGCAATAACAGACGCAGTCCTTTCCTGGTGAAAGCGTTCAAGAGTGAAATCGCCGCGCTAATAATGAGGGCGAATGAGACCAAGAGAAGCGCAGGAAGCAGGTAGTTCGCTTCAGTGTAAGTGACGCCGGAAAATGTTTGATGATCCGTCCAAAGATAGGGAAACCGCGAGAGATATGTCTGCCAGGCAATCGCGAGAAGCAGTGCGGCCAGGGCGCAAGAGATGGCCGCGAAGGCGCGTCCCGAAGTAAGCGAACGGGTGGATTTCAGGACTCTCTGGGGTATCGTCAGCAACGAAAAGACTACTGCTGTGCAGAGAACGATGAACGTGAGCGTCAGCAGCCAGGAACTGATCTCATCGTAAACCGGAAGGGAAAAGAGATAAAAGCCGAGTGGCTTTTGAAAGATCGGATCGGCCTGGGTAGTGGCGGTTTGATTGAAGTAGAGGGCAAAGTCCTCCCAGTTGCTTTTCATCGCAAACCCAAAGAACAGACCGAACACACCAGAGACGATCCAGGCCAGCGGTCGAATGAAACGCGCTGGCGCGAACTCGACCGGTTGGTTGTTGACCATTATTGTCCGGGGCGCAAAGGCGTATGAGGCGAATGCTCGTTCGAGCAACCAAAAAGCTACGCGAAGTATCCCGATCGTTAGGAGCAGGAAGATCAAGAAGAGCCCGGCCTTCAGTTTGAATATGTACCAGTAGACGGCAGAGTAACCGAGCGAGCCAAACCACAGAGCCGAAATGTAAATGGCCAGACTGCGTGAGAGCACGATGAAGAGTAAAACCGCGGCCGCGATCACCCACCGTCGCCATCGAGTTCGCTTTGGGGGCGTCACGTCAATAACTTCGTCGTCCGAAATGGGGAAGGGGTTACTCATGGCCCATAGCATACGCCTGATCCACGGAAACCGCCCAAGTCCAATTGCACTGGCATTGGTTTTATTGCATGACCGCGAGCCAGCCCCAGCGGATCCGATCCGAGGAACGATGGCGGCTGTGTGAAAACCAAAAGGAGTCGACGGTAGTTTGCGGGTGGCTTGTCCCCGCTGCGTGGCTTCGCCATCTCCCAGTGCGGTAAGGCTCCGCCTTACCATAGACTAGCCGATTTTAATGAGGCTACGCCTTCGTCGGATTGGCAGAGGCATAGCCTCGAATTCAATTTGGATGCTTTCCGGTAAGGCATAGCCGGCATAGCCTTACCGCACTGTGAGGCGGCAAGCCGCACAAGGCAAGACACCCCGCAAGTTAGCGGACTTTGAACCGTCCATGGAGGCTCGTAGTAACCTAGGCCGCGTGTATAATGAAACGCGCGTGTTTAGAGATCCACTGACCGGATATTGATTTTCGGAACAGGAATCCGCCTGCATAGATCAGAGAATCCAATGCTCACTCCAGAGACAGTCCTACAGAGTCGATACCGCGTTGTTCGCCAACTGGGTCAGGGCGGAATGGGTGCGGTCTATGAAGCTGTCGATGAACGATTGGATTCCACCATTGCCCTGAAAGAGACATTTTTTGCTGACGAGCGCTTGCGAAAGCAGTTTGAGCGAGAAGCACGGCTTCTGGCGCGCATGCACCATCCCGCACTCCCTCGGGTGAGCGACCACTTTGCGGAAGGCGAAGGCCAATTTCTGGTAATGCACTTTATCGACGGCGACGATCTAGCCGAGATGAGTGCAAAAAGAGGCGGGCCGTTTCCGCCGGAGCAGGTTTTGACCTGGGCGGATCAACTGCTTGACGCGCTCGACTATCTGCACACGCAGGATCCCCAAATTATTCATCGAGACATCAAGCCCCAGAACTTAAAACTAACGCCGCGAGGTCAAATCATTTTGCTTGATTTCGGCCTTGCAAAGGGGCAAGCCGGTGAGATTTCCCGCGTCACAACCGCCGCAAGCATTTTCGGCTACACGCCGAATTACGCGCCCTTGGAACAGATTCAAGGGTTGGGCACCGACGCTCGCAGTGATATCTACGCGCTTGCAGCGACGTTGTATCACTTGATGACCGGGGCTAAGCCACCCGATGCTCTTACTCGTGCAGCCGCCATAGTTAATGGTCAACCTGATCCATTGAAGCCCGCTCACGAAGTGAATAGCAGCGTGCCTGCCGGGATATCAGCGGTTTTGCAGAAGGCGATGGCTCAAAATCGCGATCAGCGTTATACCAGTGCGGCGGAGATGCGCAAAGCTTTCAAGGGAGTCGGCTCTGAAGCAACCGTTTCCAACCGCACTGAAGCGAACACAGTCCTGTTTCCGGCCGCCGCTCCGGCTATCGCACCACAAACAAGAGTCAATGCGCAGCAAGTCACGTTGCAGTCCGGTGAACAAGCCACGGTGCAATCGGGTGAAACAACAGTCGTGCGCAAAACGGGTGAGGCTCCTTGGAACCACTGGGTGGTTACTGCGGCCGCAGTGGTGCTGTTAGTTGGCGGAGTTGGCGGGTTCTATGCCTACCAGAGGAGAAACAACGGCTCTAAATCTGAGACCCCAGCAATCAATCAAATTAGCATGCCGGCTGTCCAAAGCGAGCCGACTGGTGGTCAGTCCCCAGCTCCAACTGGGACCCCTGAACAAACCGGGCAGGTTGCAGATGATAAGCGTCAGGTTGCGGCTGAGGAAAAGGTGGTTAGGAGACAGGAGAAGGCGATCAAACAGAGTGTGGCCGACAAGCAGCAAGCCGATAGAGCCGCCGCCGAGGAGGCGAATCGATCAAGGGCCAAGGGTCAACCGCGGGAGCACCCCGAGCAGCCGGAGACTCCTGAGGTGAATGTTGTTGAAGCGCCGCGGCCCCAACAACGTCCTTCAAGGAGTCCTCCGGGCACCGTGATCAGGAGGTTTCCTGATGGCACCCAATGGATCATTGCGCCCGACGGCAGCCGCGTCGTCATAGCGCCAGACGGGAGCCAGCATATTGTCCGTCCTGGGCCAAGGAATCGTCGCAGAATCCCACCACCTCCTTAGCCCCAACGTTGCGCCGGCAGAGTAGTAGGTTGGCGTGATTCCGGAAGTTTAGAGTTCAGCCTTTAGGTTGCTGTTTCGCGGCCACAAACTAAAGTTTGAACTCTAACTGACCAATTCTCCCGCCAGTTGATATTGATCATGAAGTCCGATGTGAAGGGTGAGTATTAAGTAGAGGAACGCAATGAAAGTTCGTGAAATTGTATCGAAGCGCGTGGTATGCCTGGCGTTGCTGACGATGTTCTTAGCGACGTCGCTACTAATGGTTGGAGCCCGCGCCGGTGATAACGAAGAAACACCCAGAGCCATACGGCCCGCTCCTGCAGCGCCTGTATTTGATGAGAAGGAAAGGCAGGCAGAACTCGCGCAACGTCGGGCGCGAGTCGCACAAACCATTGGCCCCAAAGCTATTCTGGTTCTTTTCAGCGCTGAGCCCAGGGTCTACGCGAACGACGTCGATTACGAGTATCGCCAGGAGAACAATCTCTACTACCTCACCCAACTCAAACAGAAGCGCGCCACACTCGTTTTACTTCCTGGCAACCAGAAAACGCCGGAGATCCTTTTCATACCCCGACGAGATCCGCTTTCGGAAGTCTGGAATGGGAAAATGTACAGCGCAGAAGAGGCGGCCCAGGCCTCCGGCATCAGAGAGATTTGGGAAGCGCGCGAGTTCGAACCATTCGTGCAGGCGTTGCGCAACCGTCAGCCATATCAGCCCAAGTCGGAAAATGTTCTCATGAGCGCGGGGGGAACGCCTCGGGCGGAGACCTCGACAGGCTTCGAGTCAGCGTTCGCCGCAGCGGAGAAGAACGAGGCCGAGCTTTATATGCTTGCTTCCCGCGGCACTGGGCCCAGCCGCGAGTATGCGCGAGAGCAAGCGTTTGCCGCTGAGTGGGCCAAGACCCCGAACGGTTTCGTTATCAAGAATGCCTGGCCCATCTTTGCCGATATGCGGGTGCGGAAATCCCCGATGGAACTACGCCTGCTGCAGCATGCAATCGATATCACAAACGAAGCCCAGCAGCGTGCCTGGCGAGCGGCTGGTGATGCGAAATGGGAGTATGAAGTTGACGCAGAGGTTGTCTACACCTTCAAGCTGCGCAACGCCGACCATTGGGGCTATCCGTCAATCGTGGGTTGTGGCCCAAATGCGACCACACTTCACTACATTGAATCGCAGGGCGCGGTAAAGCCGGGCGATTTGATACTCATGGACGTGGGCGCGGAGTATGAACACTACACCGCTGATGTGACCCGCACGTTTCCGGTAAGTGGCAAGTTTTCTCCGGAGCAGGCCGAGATTTACCAGGTGGTGTATGACGCGCAGGATGCGGCCGCGAAGGTGATTCGTCCGGGCGCTATGTTTTCTGATGTGCACCGTGCGGCGAGTGGAGTTATCAAGGAAGGTCTGCTCAAGCTGGGTTTGATCACCGATAGCAAATCAGAGCAGTACCGCATCTGGTTCATGCACGGCACCGCTCATTGGTTGGGAATGAACGTACACGACGTTGGCAACGTGGCAAAGCTTGAGCCGGGAATGGTGTTCACAAATGAACCCGGCATCTACGTCCGTCCGGATGCCTTGGATTACCAGCCTTTCGGTTGGAAGCAAGACGACTGGGAGAAGTTCAAGGCAGCCGTGCGACCGGCGTTTGAGAAGTACAAAGGTATCGGCGTGCGCATCGAGGACGACATGCTGGTTACGGCCGACGGTACTCGATGGATGACCGAGGCCCTACCGCGGAAGATGTCGGAGATCGAAGCTGCCATCGCGAATGGGCGTCAGGCGTCGCGATGATTCATCCCTGAATTGACTATTCAAGCTTCCCAACCTGCGAATTTATGTCCCTTGAGTGGTGTCCCCAATCGGTTCAATTTAGTCACAGCTTATACTTGGGGCCGGGTTAGTGCGGAGAAAACAGTTTTCGCAGCAACCCTGAGAACCACCTCAGGGCTGTTCGAAAAAAGCCGTGGCTTGGTGGAGGTTCACCGACCGCGGTTTTTGCTTCGGCTTCCAAGGCAAGGAAAAACTGGGAAGCCATCATCTTTGCGGTTCCCTGAATCATCCTCTGGCCCACGCTGGCAATAGTGCCGCCCACCTGTAGATCTCCAGTGTATTTGATGATGGTGGCTTCACCTTCGGCTTCAAGGTCCAAATCTCCAGTGCCTTTCATGAATCCGGGTGTACCCTTGCCCTCGACGACAATTCGATAGTGTTCGGGAGGCCGCATATCTTCAAGCTTGACCGTTCCCGTGAAGACTCCCTTGATGGTGCCAACGCCGGCGCGGATCGTTGCCGAATAAGCATTCTCTCCGGTTTTCTCAAGTCGCTCGCAGCCGGGAATGCATCGTTGCAACACCTGGGGATCAGTTAGACAATCGTAGACACGCTGACGCGGTGCCTGGAGTTGGTGAGTGCCTTCAATTTTCATAAGAGGGTGTCAGTCAGGAGGCAGAAGCAGACGGCAGGACGCAGGAGAAACCAATTTGACATCTCTCATTTGACAATTCTCATTGGTCATTTGTGATTCGCAAATGTGGAATTTTATTCAGTCTAACGCTCGGTGATTTCGTGGGGCGTCCTGATCTCCCGGCTAGGCCAAACGATCCAAGAAGCACCACGAATTGAGATCAGAAAAATGACCACTGAGAAATGTCAAATGAGAAATGTCAAATGAGAAGTGTCGAATTAGTTCATCCTGGCTCCTGCCGCCTGCTCCTGCCTCCTTCTTCAATGGGCTCGTGAAGCTGCGGCTTGAATTGCGCGCCGCGTGTGTACCTGCGCCAGATGCCGTCGATACACTTCCGAAGCATAGAGGTCCGAATTGGCATCGACACCGTCCGAAGCGTGGCCTGCGGCAGTTGCTATTGTTTGTTCGTCGAGCTGTTTGCCGTTGAGTGCGGACTCTACACTCGACGCTCGATAGGCCTTGGACGCCACACCGGTTACTCCAATACTGCTGGACGCGCATGAACCATCGTCTGCAAGGCTAAGGTTCACCGCAACTCCCACCACCGCAAACCCTGAGGCAGGATGAGGAACTTTCTGATAAGCATGACCAGACCGTCCGTTGCCTTTCTTAATGCGAATCTCGCGCAGGATCTCACCCGGCTGCAACGCGGTGGTGAGCAAGTCAACGAAGAAATCATCGGCTTTAATAAGTCGCTCGCCGGCTTGTCCCACCGCCACCATAACGGCACCGAGTGCTATAGCAGCGGCCGGCCAATCTCCGGCCGGATCGGAATGCGCAAGACTACCCCCAATCGTGCCTTTGTTACGCACCTGTACATCGCCGATATGCGCGGCGCACTCCGGGAGTAGGGGACAGCTCTGCTTCAGTGCGGACGAAGACTCGATCTGGTAATGCGTGGTCATCGCGCCGATCAAGATTTGGTCTCCTTGCTCGCGAATGTAGGCGAGATCTTTAATTCGACCAATATCCACGAGTAATCCTGGCTGGGCCAGCCGCAGCTTCATCGCCGGAATGAGGCTATGCCCGCCGGCCAGGATCTTCGCTTCATCAGGATGCGCGGCAAGCAACGACAGTGCTTCATCAATAGTCGTTGGTGCCTGGTAATCAAATTGAGCGGGAATCATGTCGAATCCTCCTAAACGGGTGCCGGGTGTCGGGTGCCAGGTGTCCGTCAACAACTTGATTAGCCGGCAGTAGGTACCCGACACCAACGCAGTTATGCGTTTACAATTCTCCAAATCGCTTCCGGCTTCACCGGCATATCCAGATGCTTAACGCCAAACGGGGCCAGCGCATCGACGATCGCGCCGACGATGGCGGGTGTGGCTCCAATCGTTCCGGCTTCACCAACACCTTTCACGCCTAACGGATTAACTGGCGACGGCGTCTCAGTGCGATCCAACTCCAGCCAGGGAACCTGAGAGGCTTTCGGTACGGCGTAGTCCATCAAGGTACCAGTCACGAGCTGGCCTTGTTCATCGTAAACAACTTCCTCAAACAGTGCCTGACCCAATGATTGAACAATGCCGCCATGGAGCTGGCCGTCGACGAGCATCGGGTTGATGACTTTTCCGCAATCATCCACCGCCACGTATCGCAGAAACTTCAGATCGCCAGTGTCGCGATCAATCTCGACTGCGCAAATGTGAGTGCCGAAAGGGAAGGTAAAGTTCTTGGGTTCAAAGAAGTAGGTTGCCGACAGACCCGGTTCCGTATCGGGCGGCAACTCCTTCGCGAGGTGCGCGGCCAGAGCGATATCCTGAATGGTCAGACTGGATTTCCCTTCCGTTTGAGGTTCGGGAAGTGCACCGGCGGGCGCCTCGCCAACCGGGACGACAGGTTCCGATGTTCCGGTTGCGGCTGCCGCTTGGGCGGCCTGTACAGAATAACGGCCTCCTTCGAATGCCAGATTTGAAGCTTCGCACTTCAACATGTGAGCAGCGATTTTCTGAGCCTTTTCTTTCAACTTCTGAATCGCGATTAGCACGGCCGTGCCACCAACCGCAGTCGCGCGGCTGCCAAACGTGCCGATTCCATATTGAACAATTCCGGTGTCCCCATGAATAACCGTTACGTCGTTCAAGTCCACACCCAATTCGTCGGCGGCAATCTGGGCGAAAGATGTTTCCTGGCCCTGACCGTGCGGTGAGGCACCGGTCAGTACCGTGACTTTGCCGGTCGGCTCGATGCGGACTGTGGCACTCTCCCAACCGCCCGCAGGCATTGCCTGTGACGGACCAAGGGCGCAGATTTCCACGTAGGTGGAGATGCCAATCCCGATTAGCCGACCCTCGTCACGCGCTTTTTTCTGTTCCTCGCGCAGCTTGGAGTACCCGATCAGTGCCTGGGCATTGTTGAGCGCAGTTTCGTAATCGCCACTGTCGTAGTCGAGTCCGGTCGCCGTGTGAAACGGAAACTCGTTAGGGGCAGGGAAGTTACGCCGCCTAACTTCAGCCGCATCGATGCCGAGTTCGGCGGCGACTAAATCCAGCGCGCGCTCAACGACATAAGTGGCCTCGGGACGACCGGCGCCTCGATATGCATCGGTGGCCACCTTATTTGTAAAGCACGCCGTTACATTGATCTGAATTGCCGGAATCTTGTACGCACCTGACAGCATCAAGCCGGTCAAGGTGGGAATTGCGGGAGTAAGCAGCTGATGATAGGCGCCGAGGTCGGCGAAGACGTTATAGCGCAGTCCGGTCAAGGTTCCGTCCTTCTTGCAGCCGATTTCGATATAGCCCACCTGACCGCGTCCGTGAATCGTCGCCTGGATATTCTCCCTGCGCGTTTCGATCCATTTGACGGGTTTGTTCAATTGCATCGAGATCCAGCCCAGCAAAGCCTCCTCGGCATAAACGTTAAGCTTCGATCCGAAACCGCCTCCGACCTCCGGAGTAATCACGCGCAACTTGTTTTCTCCAATCCCAATCATCAACGCCACCTGGGTCCGCATGAGATGAGGTATTTGCGTCGACGACCAAAGCGTCAATTCGCCTTCGCCCGGGAAATAGCGGGCAAGCACACCCCTTCCTTCCATGGCAATCGGCGCCAGCCTTTGATGAACGATGCGCTGTTTGAGCACCCGATCGGCGGAACCGAGCGCCGCTTCTATATCACCTTCGCCGGCGGTGAGTTTGTAAGCGATGTTGTCGCCAAAATTTTCGTAAATGACCGGACCACCTTTCGCAGCAGCCTCGACATCGACCACCACGGGCAAGTCGTCGTAATCAACCATCACCAAATCAACCGCATCTCTTGCGGCATAGGCATTGGTGGCGACTACGGCAGCAATCGGATGGCCTACGAAATAGACCTTATCCTGTGCGAGCACGCGATAGTCCGGCACCTTCAACCCCGGCAGCGCACTGGCGCACGGCACTGGCCCAATCTTTTCGGCAATGTCCTTACCTGTATAAACAGCGACGACGCCCGGGGCCTTCAAGGCCTCGGTTGTATCAATGCTATTGATGCGCGCATGGGCATAGACAGAGCGGACGAAGGAGACGTGGAGAGTGTCAGGAAGTCTTATGTCATCGACGTAATGTGCCAGGCCTTTTATCAGCCTTGGGTCTTCAGTCCGTTTGACTCTCTGTCCAACGTATTTGGTAGCCATTGCAAACCTCCAAAATAGGGTGTCGGGGATCGGGTGCCGGGTGTCAGTTGCCTTGGGATGATCTTATTTAGAAAGGAGGCAGGAGCAATCGGCGGCCGGAAGAAGCATTTGACATTTCTCATTGGTCATTTTCCTGATCTTGTTTCGTGTCCGTTCGTGTGATTTCGTGGATCGTTCTTCGCGCTCCGCTAAACAAGCGATACGCAAAACACTAAGTATCCCTAAATGAGATCAGAAAAATGACCAATGAGAAATGTCAAATGAGAAATGTCAAATTGGTTCTTTCTGCCTCCTGCCATCTGCTCCTGCCTCCTGATCACCCTGCTGCCTTTTTCGAAGCATATTCCACGGCTTCAACAATGTGCTGGTAGCCGGTACACCGGCAGAGATTGCCGTCGAGACCGTGACGGATTTCTTCTCTGCTTGGTTTGGGATTGCGGTCGAGAATTTGCGCGGAGGCCATGATCATTCCAGGCGTGCAATAACCGCATTGGAGGCCATGGTGTTCCCAGAAGCCTTCTTGCACCGGATGGAGTTCGCCGTTTTGGGCCATCCCTTCAATGGTCGTGACCTTCGACCCATTTGCCTGGACCGCAAACATCGTGCACGACTTAACCGCCTGGCCATCGATGAACACAGTGCAAGCGCCGCAGAGCGATGTCTCACAACCGACATGGGTCCCGGTAAGGCCGAGTACGTCTCTCAAATAATGGACCAGCAGTAACCGGGGCTCGACTTCGTTTTCGTTGGTGACACCATTGACGTCGACGCTAATAGCTCTCTTCATAAGCTACCTCACTTTGGGCGTGGTGTTAGGGAGTCGAAATTTACTGCGGGAGTTTCTATGACAAGTTGAAATGAAAGTCAATGCTCATAGCGAGGCCTCGGCTCGCAACCGAGACCCTTTCTACGATCCCCAGAGTCGGTGGATTTGAAAACTAAACCGTTGCCCGGTGAATTTGTCTCTTCAGCCGGTGAATTGTTCGTCTTACGACCTTGAGTTGATCGTGGTCGTGGGCTGCCAACGCTTCCTCGCGTTTCTTTTTTAGCTCGCGAATCCGCGCCTTGATGGAAGCCTTATCTACGCCTACGACATCGTGATGTTCATGCTTGATGCCGAGAGCTTTGGAGATGGCGACAATCAGATGTTCCTTGTTGAGTTGGGTATAACCCTGCACGGCCTCGTGCTCGATACCCTTGGCAATTTCCCTCAGCTCGACAACGGTCTTGTGCTTGAGTTGTTCATATGTGTATTCCATTGTGACGACTCTCTCCTTGGATTAACTCTTTAAACCGTACTAGGCATCAATGATTTGCGCCAGGTGATTCTTCAAGTGCGCCACATAATCGCGCATGAAGTACTCGAGTGTAACGGTGTCGTTTCTAGCCACCGTCTTCCAGGCGATTTGATCCAGATTATGTGTTAAGCGTGGTTTGGTTCGTGTTTGTTCAGGAACCAGCGACATCACATGCAAGAGGTGCAGGTTGTAGTACTTCCAGAGCTGAACGAGTTGTTGCCAAGGCTCCTGATTGTAGCCTTGCACACGCACCCAATCCTCCTGCTTATAACCGGGAAACGCGAGCTCGTCGATAAACTGGGCGCAAACGAAACGCTGATGATTATTGGCCGCGGAATCAATCAGGTGACCGATGATTTGTTTTGGAGTCCATTTACCATCGGCCCGAGAAATCTCGCTCTGCCGTTCAGAGATTGACAACAGCCGTTGCTCGGCCGTCTCAATCGTTTCTCTGAAGTCATCCAGGAAGCTCTGCATCTGATGTCGACCTCAACACACAGAAGTGTCATTTGCGAACCCGGTTATTTCGTGGTTCGTTCCAATGCCCCGCGGTCCCAGTGTGCAAGCCTGGCTCCCGCTTGATACGTATTCTGCAAAAACTGCAACAAGGTATCCCGCGGGGAGCCTGAGTTACGAACGTCGTCGTAAGTGATCACAAACTCTTTCAAATCCTCGCTGTAAAAGCCCGGTTGGGCGGGTTCTTTTTCCAGAGCGGGAGGTGCCGGCGCAGTGTAGGAATAATAAGCCGGCCCAGTGAACCCTGCTCCGGGCCAGAAGCCGGCGCTAATGCACTCATGCGAATAGGCCTCACGAGTGATCAAATCTGCTCCGGGCCGTTTGGGTGCGGGCCGGCCGGAAAAACGTGTGACAGCCAGATCGAAACTTCCCCAATAGAAGTTAACCGGACTGCACTTGCCTATGAAACGCCCTCTGAACTCCTCGAAGACCACCGCCGTGTGAGCAAGAACGCGCCAGAACCTGTTTGCGTATTCCGGGTCATAAGAGGTGTGCACAGTGTCGCTTTCAAACAGGATTGGGTTGGGGACCTCCTGCGGCTTCGTGAAAATGGCTACTTCAACCCCCAGGGACTTCAGCGTAGACATAAGTTCCTGGTAGAAGTCGGCTACTGAACGGGGCGCGAGAGGCAAAGACCGCGTTACTTTGTCGCTTGTCCGAATGATTAGCTGATGTTCGATAAAATCAAACTCGATCTCGAAGAGTTTGTCTTTGTAAGGCACGGCTGTGGTCGTCAGTCCATTAGCCGAAAGGTGCAGCACGCAATGCCACCAGTGATTAACCGGAGGAGCTAGCATCAAACGTATCTTTCCGACAATCTGCGTCCACATGTGCAGAGTTGCATAAGTGTCTGCCCAGGCATCAAGCGGCAAAGCGGGCCACACCTTGTCTCGGGAAGGGTCGATGGCGGGTGCTGCGTCCATGTCTATCTCCTTGGTTTTGACAAATTGTATCATTCCTTGGAAATGATCCGCACCGAGCAACAATTTCGAAATTCGGGAACTTGAAAGTGCCGAAGTGATTTGAACACCGTCATGGCAAGCGCTTTCTCATGTGGAATCCGGGAAGGGAAAAGCCGTCCGGAAGCGGTATTTTGAATGGTCCTATTCTTTCGTAACCCTGTGACGAATAAAGCGGCTCGCCCGGCAGAGTGGCGATCAGCTCAAGCACCTTGAAGCCTGATTCGCTCGCTGCTTCTTCGCATGCCTTGAGGATTTGCTTGCCAATACCCCGGCGCGACCATTTTGGATGAACATAGAAGGCTCGCACCCGAGCAGCGTCCTTGTTCGGGTTAAGCAAATCGTCGACGCGAACTGACTGCGCCTGGTCTCCGCCGAAGAGTGTTTTCCTTTTGCTCCATCCGCCACAGCCAACTATCTGACCGTCGAGCTCTGCCACAAAGTAGGTCGCATCTTGGATCAACTGGCGGTCGACGCCGAATACGTACGTGAGAGCGCTGTCAATTTCCTGCGCGTTGTAGTAGGGCAAACTCAGCGTTCGAACGGACGCGGCAATGAGTTCCTGCAGCGCTGGAACGTCTCCCATTGCAGCCCGGCGGATGGTTATCGTCATGCTCAAATCGGTGCACTCGCTTTCGAATGACTCTTGTCTGTTGCCCGACCAATGATGTAAGTCAATGAACGACCGGCCCGTCCTTTGAGGCGTCTGGCCCAGGATGTCTGCACTTTCACCCACTCTGACTGCGGCAACACGCCTCTTTCAATAATCGCAAAGCCGGCATTCACATATCGAGGAGCCAGAAATGAGTCTATATAGTCGAGCGAGAGCGAAGGGATCTCGAGTCGTTTCAACTCCGACACATCTCGAACAGGATCGAAGCCAATCAGTATTTCCAGTAAGGCATCTGCCGAGCAGATCCGTCGTAGGTTTCGTAAGACTCCTTCGTTACCGGTAGCTACAGCTCCGAGTAAACTGCCCCAGGGAAAATGCACATGAACTTCGTCCGCAACGCCGTCTAACTCAGGGGGCAAATCTTCAACCGCGGCTTGCAGGAAAAGAACATTCGGTAAGCCACCTTTGGAAGGCTTTCTATGGATCTTCTCGGAGATCTTCTCCAGCGGTTGAGTGTTCGCATCTATGCCGATGTAGAACTTCCTCGGGTTCTGCCGAGCACACTCGGATACAAAGAAACCGTCTCCGGTCCCTATGTCGATCACTATTCCCTCGCCGGTAGGCAGCTATAAGTTTTTCGAAGGTGGCGATATCGATCTATCAAATGGTTCTACCACGGATTCTTTTTAACATGCTGTCTTCCTTTCGACACGTTATGCAGACATCTTAGCAAGTCTTTTCTTCCAGTCCGGTAGGGACGCAATGTTTATAGACCCCTACCCAAGAAATTTCAAAGCTCCGAAGGAGCGAAATGTCTTGCTTGCGCCCCACATCGTTAAGGACATTTCGCTCCTCTTTCGTTACCTGGCAGTTGGACGTCAGGCCTACCAGGAGAACGGCAATGATCACACTCGGGAGGATATGAGAGAGCATTCCAGGTCAATACGGGATCCATCACAAATTTTGTAGGGGCGTCCCTCCGTGGGCGCCCGTCTTTTGGCGGCACTAACCTCCATCGATATCTCGTCCTCAACGCAACCCGGGGCGCCCACGGAGGGACGCC
>JAMQPH010000295.1 GCA_023717605.1 Pyrinomonadaceae bacterium | reverse complement strand
ACCGGCGCCGGCCTAGTCGTATCCAGCGCCGCCAGCACATGCGTTGTCGAACTCGGCGCCGTGATCACAGGCATCAGGTTCCCGTGGCCCGGTCCCACTCGGTTTCCCGCCGGTAGCGACGACAAACTACCACTCCGAATTGTGATGTATTTACTCCCTGCCGGTGTCGGCAATGTAATCGGACCGCCAAACACCGCCCCCGCCGGCAATACGATTTCCTGCTCCGCCGTGTGATTGTTTGCGGCGGCGCGCTTTATTGCGGCTTGCAGCTTCGCTGCATTCGCAATCGCGCTGCCATATCCGCTCTCGGGAATGTAATAGGAAGGGTTGCCGCGCGCATTGGTCATGTCGATTACGTTTTGACCCGGACCATTGCTGACATTAAGACCGCTCGCCGCGGGAATGTCTGAGACTTGAATCGTCGTGGTCACGGGCGCGGCCGCTGAACCCGATCCACTCTTGGCAGTGACTGTGATGGTATATGTACCCGCCTGGCGATAAGCATGGCCAGATGCCAGTAGATTACAAGTGTATCCATCGCCAAAGTCTATTGTTACCGAGGGCGTGCCGTCTAACTGCGGTTTCTTCGGGACTCCGATCGACTTGCGCGCGTCAATCAAGACTACTTCATCAGTGTAGGCCGATACCGGGGCAGCCACTGACAGCGTCAAGCCCGATTGACTTGTGCCCGTCACAACTTTCACTTCAGGTCCAGGCCCACTTGGGGCGCCCCAACTCTCAACCACCGTAGAACGATACTTAACCCGATAATACAAAAGCTTTGGATATTCGAGGGCGACGATCTTCCAAGCAGCAGGCTGCAGCCACCAGGTGGCCGGAGTGGGAGTCTGGAATCCGGGGGCGACGGGATCAAGACCGATCGCGATCCCACTGTCTTGAAAGACATTGCGGAAAGTCCATAAAGCTCGCCGCGAGTGATAAGCGGAAGTTACAATCAGAATGGATCGGAGCTCGTGCTGCTGCGCGTATTGGCGCATCAGCACTGCCTCATCAACGGTACCGCCGACCATCTGTGGTAAGACCTCGATTTTGTCGCGAGGAACACCGGCACTTTTTAGTGCCTCAGTGGCACGCTCAGTAAAGAGTGGGTTCCGCTGCTCTGCTTCCGACCAGCTACTGCGCAGGTTCTCGTTTGTGATCAGAACTCGCGGCGCGCGCCCCGCCTTCCAAAGCTGAGCTGCATGACGAGTGCGCTCTACAAAAGCACTGGGATTAGATAGGACGACGATAACATCCGCATTTCCTATTTCGGCGCGCGTCACCAAGGCTAACGCGGCCCCCCAGGCCAGCAATGACCAGGCCACGAGCACGAATGCAGCCAGCCGGAGGAGGCGCCCTATACCGTTACCCCGGACTCCCAGTAGCCACAAAGCTGACTTCCGATAACGCTCAGCATTACCCATTTGTCTATCGTCAGGCGCTACGTTGGCCATTATATCCACTTCATCCTACCCTTGTATAAAGCTATTGCGGCTACCTTCCTGGTCACTGGAAAGGACCCCGGTTAGGCGCTGCAAACGGCTTGGCGGGTTGCTCTCATACGAGAGTTTCGTTCACCAGCAGATTCCCTGGTACGTCTCGTCAGAAGGTCGGTCATCAAAGATGCGCACCAGATCAATGATCAACTTATCAGGCGCGAGCAGCGATTGGTGCTTGCTAAACTCCTGGGCCTTATTACCGATCACGATTACATCTGACGCCTCGACGACCTCACCTACACTTTCACGCATCAATTGAGAGATATGCGGAATCTCGCGCTCGATATATTCCTTATTGGCTCCGAAGATGCGGGCGAGCGAGACGTCCTTGTCATAAATCGATAGTTGCATCCCTTTGCCGATCAGCGTTTCAATCAGCGCCACCATCGGCGACTCGCGCAGATCATCAGTTCCCGCCTTGAAGCTGAAACCGAGAATGCCAATCCGCTTTTTTCCAGTCGCCTCGACCATCTCGATGGCCCGTTCGAACTGCAAGCGGTTGCTTCTCAGCAGCGATGCAAGCAGCGGTACCTCAACGTCAAGTTCTTTAGCCTTGTAATTAATGGCCCGCAAGTCTTTGGGGAGACAAGAGCCGCCAAAGGCAAAACCCGGCTTTAGATAATAAGGAGACAGGTTCAGTTTGGTGTCCTGGCAAAACACTTCCATTACTTCGTGACTGTCGATGCCCAGGCCTTTGCAGATGTTGCCAATCTCATTTGCAAAGCTGACCTTGGTCGCATGAAAACAGTTGCACGCATACTTCACCATTTCCGCAGCCCTGATGCCGGTAACATAAACCGGGGCCTCAATATCGGCATAGAGCTGACTGACAACCCTGGCAACTTCCTGATCATCTGCTCCGATCAAGGTAAACGGCGGTGCAAAGAAGTCTTTCAATGAACTGCCCTCCCGCAGGAATTCGGGATTGACGCAAACTGAGAAATCTTCGCCAGCTTTCTTACCCGAAGACTTCTCAAGTGTAGGCACAACCAGGCTCTCAACTGTTCCCGGTAGCATTGTGCTACGCATCACCACCAGATGCGGCGCCTCTTTATTTCTCACTGCCACGCCAATTTCTTCGCATACACGCCTCACGAAAGACAGATCGAGCGAGCCGTTAGGTCTGCTTGGAGTCCCTACGCAGACTAACGAGATCTCCGATTCCCTTACTCCTTTAGCGGAATCGGTGGTGGCGCTTAGTTTTCCGGTCTTCACCGCATTCTCGATCAGTTCACCGACGCCACTCTCAACGATCGGACTCCGCCCTTCATTAATGATGTTGGTTTTAGTCGCGTTGATATCAACGCCCACCACCTGATGCCCGGCTTTTGCAAAACAGGCGGCAGAAACACAGCCAACATACCCCAATCCAAAGACGCTTAGCCTCATTCTATTCCTTTGCTCGACTTAGTCTCAGCGGCACCAGCGGGTTCCAAGTGGCATAGACTTAAGTCTG
>JAMQPH010000269.1 GCA_023717605.1 Pyrinomonadaceae bacterium | reverse complement strand
CCCGCGGCAATGATTCCCAGGACTGCCGGCTTCAAGACATACAATACGTTGGCTACCTGAGGCAGGCTGCCGTATACGACATACAGCCAGCTCAAAAAGACCATTATCGTCGCGCCTGGAATGATGAAAGTGAGGCCCGCGAGAATGCCCCCGACCAGGCGGCGTTTCAAATACCCAACATAGATCGCCAATTGCAGAGCTTCTGGTCCTGGCAACATATGGCAGAACGCCATGATCCTCACGAAACGCTCGTCCGACAACCAGTGCCGGCGCTCGACCATGTGGTTGTACATCATCGTGATTTGAGCCACAGGTCCACCAATGTTGATGAAACCCAACATCAGGAAGTAGAGAAATACTTCCCGCCAGGAAGGCATGTGATCGGTGTCGACCACTGCCGCCTGCTCACGATTAGCCGCCTGCGTCATCAGTTGCCTTCCGCCATCGATTCAGGGCAGCGGCTGCGTTTATCTTAATCTTTGCCATTGTTGGAAACGGACGTGTCATTGTAACGAGTGTTACTGATGAAGGGCAAGGTAAAAAAGGCGCTCTTCAGAGGATTACCGAAGTTCGACGTTTTGTGCGGGAGCTAAGAGTGAATTAACCAGGCTTGCTGCCACACTGCTTCCCGTGGTCAGAAGAAATTTGGGCGAGTGGGATCTGGCGGACACGATTGGGGATCGTCGTCTGACATAGAGCCTCCGTTCGAAGCAAAAGTGTCTGTTGAAATTTCACGTACTTTACACCCATCGTGCAGCAGCGTCGACCAGTTCCTTAGCTGAGAACCGATTGATCATACGGATCCACTTGATGGAGCTTGATCTCAAAAGTGGTCCCTAATCGCGCATGTAGTGGCAGGTGTACCCTCCAGGATGTTTGCGCAAGTAATTCTGGTGATAGTCCTCCGCGCTGTACCAGGTGGAGGCGGGCTCAATGGTTGTTGTGATCGGGCGCTTCCACTTCCCTGATGCATCTACACGCGCCCTCACTCGCTCCGCCGTTACTTTCTGCTCAGGCGTCTGCGGAAAAATCGCTGATCGATATTGCGTGCCAGCATCGTAACCTTGACGGTTGAGCGTGGTTGGGTCGTGCAGCTTGAAGAACCACTTCTCCAGTAGGTCTTCATAGCTGAGCACTGCCGGATCGAACGTTACACGGATTGCTTCAGCGTGCCCCGATTTGCTGTGGTGGGTATCGGCGTACGTAGGATTCTCGAGCCAGCCGCCTGTATAACCGACTTCGGTGTCGACCACGCCAGGCACATCACGGAGAATTTCCTCGACACCCCAGAAACAGCCGCCGGCGAGCACAGCCACCTCCGTCTGTTTCCCACTCGCAATCGCCGAGCGGCTCGTTCTGTCTTGATTACCCATGATGGTTCTCGCTCACCTAGCGCTCACTTAACCAGTGTGATGAGCGGCTTGCCTTTTTCCACGACATATGTGGCCAGTTCCGCCCCGTTCTCGCTGCCGATGTTCGTCGCCGTATGCGGCGTCCCGGCTGGAACGAACAAGACATCGCCGGCTTTCGCTCTTGATTTCTTGCCGCCGATCTCATACTCCAGCGTTCCCTCGATGACGTAGATGATCTCTTCTCCGGGATGTGTGTGCATTGGCGCGACATATCCCGGGTCAAAATCGACGCGCACCTGGATGACCTCGCGTCCGGGCGCGCTAAGATCGTGTCGCTGCAGGTCGGCGCGCTTAGTGCCCGCTTGCTGAGCCGACGTCCCGTGTTGCGCCAAAGCACTTCCGATGGCCAGCACTGCCACCGCTATGATTAGAATCGTTTTCATCTCCTCTCCTTACTTCGAACTACTGCCCGGGTTGGAGTCCGAGCACTTTCTCAATAGAGATCGGCAACGAGCGGACTCGCGTGCCAGTCGCGTGATAAACCGCATTAGCGATTGCCGCCGCCATTCCGGTGATGGCGAGTTCCCCGATGCCCTTGGTTCCGAGCGGGGTCATCGCATCGGGTTGTCCGACGAACAGCACGTCCACATCGCGCACGTCGGCGTTCACCGGCACGACGTATTCGGCCAGCGACGTGGTCACCAGGCGTCCGGTGCGATCTGACACCGTCTCCTCAAGGAGCGCCATGCCGATTCCCATCGCGATGCCGCCGATGATCTGACTGCGGGCCGTCTTCGGGTTGAGAATCCTGCCGCCATCGATGGCCGACACGACTCGAGCGACGCGGATCGTTCCGAGGTCTGGATCGACCTGGACCTCGACAAAGTGTGCGGCATATCCACCGGCGTGCGCCCGGGTGCCCGTTGACGGCGCTGTGTACGGGATGAAGCGACCGGCCTGGACGATCATGGTGGCCGATGACGTCTCGCCCGGCGGCGCACTCTCGCCCTCGATCGTCAGCTCGTCCAGATCGTGCCGCGTGAGGATGTCGGCATAAGTTTCAAAGCGCGCTGGATCGTCGGTGATCTGAATGCCTCCGTTGCGAACGGTGATGCCTTCCAAACGACACCCCTTGAGCGGCGACGCCTCGTCGTCACTGACAAGATTCACGAAGGCGTGGACCAAACTGACGCACGCCGCGTGAACTGCGTTGCCGAGTGCGCCCGTCAACCCAGATCCGCCTTCGTGCGGTGCCCTGGGCATCGCGCTATCACCCAGACCAAACCGCACGCGCTCGATGGGCACGCCAAGGCAATCAGCCGCGACCATCGTCATCACGGTGTAGGGGCCCGGCCCGATATCGGTCGCGCCGCTGCGCACGCAGGCCGTTCCATCTCGGCGTATCGATGCGATGGCTTTGCACGGGGGCTGATACGCCATCAGCGCCCCTCGTCCCATACCGTATCCGACGAGCTGCCCCTCGTTTCGCATCGACCGAGGCTCTGGATTGCGCGCCGACCATCCGAAACGTTCGGTGCCCTGTCGATAGCAGTCGAGCAGCGCGTTGCCCGACCACGGCAGGCCAGTGTCCGGATGCACGTGGGCGTGATTCTTTACTCGCAACTCGATAGGATCGATCTTCAAGGCGTATGAGAGCTCGGCGATGGCCGACTCCAAGGCGAACGAACCTTCGGCTTCGCCAGGTGCACGCATCCAGCCCGGTATAGGGATGCTCTGGCGAATCTGCCTGGCGCGCGTCGACACGTTGGGGCACGCGTATGCGGTGGGAGTCCCGTGCGTGATCAAATTAATCAACTCGTCAGCCATGCCGATCGAGGATTTGGAGAGGTGTTCAATGGCGCTGAGCTGTCCGTCTCGGCTCGCGCCGATAGACAACTGCTGAATCGTGTTTGGCCGATGGCCGATCGAGGTGAACATCTGGGCGCGCGTCAGCACGAGCTTCACAGGTCGCTTCGTGATCCGGGCGGCAATAGCCACGAGTTGCACATGCGGCCAGACACGTAGCCCTGCACCGAAAGCGCCGCCGACAAACGGCACCAGCACGCGCACGCCGGCTGGATCAATGCCGAACACGGCCGCCAGCGTATCGCGCACGGCATGCGGGTATTGCGTGGTGTCATGAACGGTGAGCGCATCGCCGTCCCACACCGCGACTGTGGCAAACAGACCGATCGGATTGTTCGAGTTCGCCGCCGTGGTGTAAGTCTGATTGATCCGCACGTCGGCTGCCGCAAGGGCGCTCGCCACGTCTCCACGATCGTAATCGGGCGTCCATGGATGCGACACTCGAGTGGCTCGCTCGTCGTCGTAGGCGAGAACCGGCGTGTCACGCTCATACGTGACCTCGATCAGCGCCGCCGCCGCATTCGCTTGCTCCCTCGTCTCGGCGACGACCATCGCCACGTGCTGGCCATAATGCAGCACGGCGTCGCTTTGGAATGGCGGCAACGGCTGCGGACCGTTCTCCAAGACTGGCCCAGGCGCGATCGGGGGCGTATTCATGTGCGTGAAGACGGCGAGGACGCCAGGTGCGCGCTCGGCAGCGTCCACCGCGATGTCACGGATGCGCCCGCTGGTTATCGTGCTTTGCACCAGAGCCGCGTGCGCGAGGCCGGGAAGGGTCACGTCGATGGGGTAGGTGGCGGCAACCGTAACCTTGAGACGCCCATCGACGCGATCTCGCGCGGTGCCGACTACATCAACTGTGGTTGTTGTGCTCATACCTTCGCCTCTCTCGCGTTGGCAAACGCGCGGACAATGGCGCGTTTCACCAGCTCGATCTTGAAGTGGTTGTGCTCTCGCCCAACGGCTCCGGCCAACGCGATCTCGGCTGCGTCGCGAAACGTGGCGTCGCTCGCTTTGCGGCCCGTCAAGCTTTGCTCGGCCTCGGTGGCGCGCCATGGCTTGGTCGCGATCCCACCTAAACCCAGTCTCGCTGCTCGAATGGTGTCGCCGTCGAGATCGAGGACCACTGCCGCTGATGCCAGCGCGAACTCGTAGCTCGCTCGGTCCCGTACCTTCAGATAGTGCGAGCAACACGCCGCCGGCAGGTTTGAAATGACGATGTGGGTGATCAGTTCACCGTGGTCCAATGCAACTTCGATGTGCGGAGTGTCGCCAGGAGCAAGGTGGAAGTCACCAAACGGAATCGAACGCGTGGTGCCATCGGCCCGCACGGTGTGAACGTCGGCATCGAGGACGGCCATCGCCACGCACATGTCAGATGGATGCGTGGCAATGCAGTGCTCGCTGACGCCCAGCACCGCGTGTCCGCGGTTAAAGCCGTCGAGCGCATCGCAGCCGGAGCCCGGTTGTCTCCGGTTGCACGAGGCGTGGACATCTCGGAAATAAGGACAGCGAGTCCGCTGCAGGATGTTGCCGCCGACGGTCGCCATGTTGCGGATCTGTGTGGTGGCGCCCGACAGGATCGCTTCCGAAAGCACCGGGAAGCGATCGCGCACGACAGGATGCCACGCGAGCTGACTGTTGGTGATGGCCGCACCGACAGTGATCGCGTTATCCGACACGTCTATGCGGGACAGCCGGAGAGGCCGGACGTCGACAACGGTATCTGGCGTCAGCACGTCGATCTTCATCAGATCGACAAGCGTCGTCCCGCCAGCAAGAAACATCGCGGCAGGTCGAGCGGCCACGGCGGTTGCCGCATCCGTCGCGCGAGCGAACCGTTCAAAGGTGAATTTCTTCATGACCGCACCTCGTTTGCGAGCACCTGCCTCACGGCGGCAACGATGTTCGGGTAGGCAGCACAGCGGCACAAATTGCCACTCATTCGCTCGCGGATCTCCTCGTCTGTCAGCGTCGCGCCGTCAACCGTTTGTCGAACGTCTGCCGTGACGTGACTGGGCACGCCCGCGTGTACCTCCTGAACGGCACAGACGGCGGAGAGGATCTGCCCCGGCGTGCAGTAGCCGCACTGAAAGCCATCGCAGTGGAGGAAGGCGGCCTGCATCGGGTGAAGCTCGTCGCCGGTCGCGAGGCCTTCAATCGTGACGACGTGCTGGCCCTCGCATGCCGCCGCCAGCGTCAGACAGGACAACACGCGCTGGCCTTCGATGATGACGGTGCACGCGCCGCACGCACCCTGATCGCATCCCTTCTTCGTGCCGGTCAGACCGAGCACATCGCGGAGAGCGTCGAGCAGCGTCAAGCGTGGGTCGATGGAGAGTTCGTGGGTCGTGTCGTTGACGCGGATATTGGTTTTCATGTCGATCACCTCGCACTTCGCTTACATTATTCATTCACACTGCGATGTCACGCTGCGGCAGCTGTCGCGTGCGTCGCCGTGTCGAGGCTGGCGGCTTGGGCCAGATCGTCGAACATCGCCCGGTTGGCCGCCCATAGTCGCCGTGCCAGGAACACTCGACCCAGCCGCGGTAGCGGCCCGACCTGGGTTTCATGGCTGATGACTACGGTGCCCAAGCCGTCGGGAGTGGGGCGGAGCGTGAACGTACGCTCGGCGTGCAACCCCAAAGCGTCCGCGACGAAGGCGAAAGAATGTGGTCGATCGAAGGCGACCACCGTACTACGCAGCGTCACTGGGTGTGCCTTCCACCGGAAGGATATCGGTCTGGCCACACTATCTGTTGAAGCCGCACCACGACTTTGCTCGACTTGAACCCACCGGCATGCCTGGTACTACGACGGCCAGTGTTGGACGTCAGTCAACAGATCCCAGACGCGTTCGGCCGAGGCGCGAATTACCGTCTCGGTTGCGAACTTCGATCGGTGCCCGGAAGGTCGGGTCAAGCGGGCGGAGCAGCCGCGCAGAGACCCGGGTCAGCCACTCGCGGGGCATAAACCGGCCGCTTTCGGCGACCACCCTGTTCCGCAGACCTGGGATGACTACAGCTCGGCCCTTGTCCAGCGCGCGTAGCCCGGCCTCAATGACAGGCTCGGGGTCAGCGAGCCGACGATAAATTGCCGTGTGGCCAACATCGGCGCCCAACGCGTCGACAAAACCTGTGCGAGTGGGACCCGGACAGAGTGCAGTGACTGCCACGCCGGCGGCACGGGCTTCGGCCCACAATGCCTGGCTGAAGGACAGCACGAATGCTTTGCTCGCCCCGTACACCGCCTGATAAGGCGCGGGTTGAAACGCTATCGTGGAAGCGACGTTGAGAATCCCGCCGCTGCCACGGTCAAGCATTCCGGGTAGGAACGCTCGAGCCAGAGCGATCACCGCACTGATGTCGACTGCAACTTCGTCGGCCTCGCGGTCAGAGTCGGACTCGGCGAATGGGCCGTAGCTGCCAAACCCGGCATTGTTGATCAGCACTTCGATCGGGCGATCGCTGACGTGTTCGAGCAGCGCGGACACCCCTGATCGGGTCGAGAGGTCTGCTGCGACCATCTCGACCTTGACTCGTGGAGCCACGCGGCGGATTTGCCGCGCCGTCTCGTCTAACCTGCCTTTGTTGCGGCCTGTCAACACCAGGGACATGCCCCGCTCGGCGAGTCGGGCGGCGAACCCTTGACCCAACCCGGACGACGCTCCTGTCACGACGGCCCAGCGGCCCTGATAATGGATTTTCATCGGTGCCTCCTTCGAATCTGCTGTAATTGAACTGATGCGATCACCGAACCGATCGAAATGCGCTCCCAACCCGCGAAGCGGGCATTCCGCTAAGACCTAACCCAGCAAAAATTGTTAGGACGTTTGCGCTTTGGTTTTTGTGCTCCTGGTTGCGGCTTCTTAGATAATGTCTGCAACGGCCTGAGGATTAGATACGTAAATGGCGTGGCTGCCTCCGGCCTCTTTAACCGTTGAACCCGCGCGTTGGGACATAAATTGTTGGGCCGGCGGCGGTATCATCTTGTCCTCGGTAACGACCAGGTACCAACTCGGCTTGGTTTTCCACGCCGGTGTGCTAACGAGCCCATTGAGAGCGTCCAATCCCCAGGGCACCTGTGAGTTCGCCATGAACTCGGCTTTCTCGGGCGGTACATCCCCGGCGAATGCTTCCGCAAATTTTGCTTTGTCCAACATGAGAAAGCCGTCAACGGGCGGCAGGATTGGCGGGACCGGCGCACCGGGCGCCGGATTTGCGATTAGCGTCCCGACGGATTCCCCCGCATCAGGAGCGAAAGCCGTAATGTAAACGAGAACATCAACCTTGGGATGATTGCCGGCTTCGGTAATGACCACACCGCCATATGAATGACCTACAAGAATTGCAGGACCATCCTGGGCATCGAGTACTGCTCGCGTCGCAGCGACGTCGCCGGTTAGCGATATTGTTGGGTTCTGAACAACGCTTACGTTGTAACCGTCATTCTTAAGTATTTTGTACACGTCTTCCCAGCCCGAGCCGTCAACGAAACCGCCATGAACGAGAACGACATTCTTTGTCGCACCATCTGATATTTGAGCCATGATTCTTCTCCTTGCAAAAAGTGTATTAGTAACTGGAGGAAGTTAACGTACCGGCAAAAATCTACCGGTCAGGAAAACTCCCGTTCGGGGTTTTTATCTCAGTGATTTGAACGAGGCCCGTAGTTCCGAAACGAAAAACTCTGGCTGCTCCCACGCCGCGAAGTGCGTGCCTTTGGGAAGCCGGTTGTAATGAATGAGTTTGGGATAGGCCTTCTCCGTCCAACTCCGTGGGGCTGTGTAGATCTCATTAGGAAAGGCGCTCACGGCCGCCGGGATCGGGACCCCTTTCGGGGCGAAGAAGGCGAGCTTGCTTTCCCAATAGAGACGGGCGGAAGAGACCGCCGTGTTGGGTCAACCAGTAACAAGTTGCTGAGTTTCAATTTTTCGTCTCCTCGTAGAAAGATCGAGTAAAGCCCGCTCGGTCCAACTCCGCGGCGCGGTATGAGCTTTGGCCGTTTACTGAACTTCATCGATGTGTGTCAGGGTGTACTTCTATGACTTTGCGAACATTCTGCGCTCAAATGACTTTCGGGGTTGTCATTGCTCTTTCGCCGCATAGCTGTGGCTGAATTTCATGTAACGCCCAATTGTGACCGCATGCGACAAACCGCGCATCACGAGATAGAAGTTTTTTTAAATACCCATCGTGGATCATCACCTCATACCCATTTGGTGGTAGCCGTAAATCTGTAACATTCGTGTAACTCTCTAAACAGTCATTCGTGATCCTGCGTGCTGCGTTGTTTGCGCACCGTGTAGTCGCTGCCCGCTACCACATAATGAGTGCGAACTCGCACGCTCGGTGCAATTCGGCCGTTGCCATAACGCCCCCGGTCTTTCCTTTAGCGCGCGGGCTACGCGATATTAGATATTTGCTCGAAGAGCGCCTTAAGCTTCCAATCTGGTGGACGTCTCGACCGGAGTGGGTGGTTGGGCACGCGCAGCCTCCGACAAAACTTCACGATCGGATGAGACTTCGAAGACAGTATCCAGGCGTGTGATTTCAAGCTCTACTACTTTAGTGATATAGGTTTGGAATGGTCTTAGAGCATGACATGACCTCTACTTCTGTGTTGTCGGCGGCGCTCCGGGAAGTAGGTAGCGAAGATTTAAGAAGAGCATGTTCAGATTCGCGGAGCCCGGCTGGCCGGGCGCTACGTGCCAGGGGTGACGCACCAGATAGGAGTATTGCGTCATAAACTGCATGGCCCCGTAGTTGGGATCGCGCCAGAACGTGTGAGTGAAGCCGACGGTTCCCTGCTGAATCGAGCGATTGTGATTCGACGGAGAGCCTGTATACCCAAATCCAACCTGGTTGCCATTGGCCGGGTCAATTGCAACGGCTCTCTCAAAGTAAGCGCCGCCGTAGTAGACGTAGAACAATGTCTTCGGCGTCGCTTGATATTCAATTCCGTCGATCGTCGAGGCCGAGCCGACAAGCTCGGGACTGCCGTCGCCTCTAATGATCAGATCAGGTCCCTGGCCAAAGAGCCAGCGGCCGCCCCCGCTGCTATAAAAAGTGTTACCGATCAACCGGAAGTTTTTCATCAGCTCCACGTTTCCATTAACGGCAACGCCGCCACCAGTCGCGCTGAAGCTTTGGTTGCTAAGCGGATTGAAGAATGCAAAACGGCTCAAGAGTCCGGCCACTTCAAAGTGGACCGCCACCTTCCCGATCTTCGGATCGAAAGCAATCTTCACGATGTTGTCCTGATGCGGATTGGGCACGCTGAAGGTGCTGGCGCCGGTATTCAGCTGCGAGCCGTATGAGTCAGCGAGGGCTGACGGCAGGGTGATCGCTCCGGAACCACCGGAGCCGCCCCCGTATTGCTCCGAGGCTTCCATGGACCACCCCAGAGTGACGGTCTTGCTCGCATGGTAGATCAGACGAAACTGCGGGTTGCGGCTCCAGGTTAATCCCACGTGGTGATTCGAGTCCACGCCTTGGGTGAGAAAGAGGTCTGCAGGCAGAGGCGAGAGCCCTTTCCGGTTCGGCGTCAACATGCTCCACGACTGTCCGGCCATTAATTCAAGCTTGTTCTTTCGCAGATCCACCCAGGCCAGGCGCAGACGCTGCGAAATACTATTGCTTGTCACCGCCACGTTACCGGGTGCAAAACCCTGGTAGTCTGTCTCCAAATAGCCGAGCAGATCCGCCCCTCCTACTTTTGTGTCCACGCGCAAACCCAACCGCACGTTCTGAGCGCTAAAGCGGTACTCGCGCAGATTGCCATTCACGGTATTGTTGAAAGGAATGGCGCCAAAGTTAGTTGCCATGCTGCTGCCTACATTCTTATCGCGGATTATCGCGGTGAAATCGAAAAATCCGAACGGCGTAAAATGAGCCGTGCCGATTTTGAATGAGAGTGGCGACGGTTTTTCCTGTTCGGTGATTGCTGGTGGTCCGTGCCGCGGGGGATCAGCTGTCGGCGGCCGACTGGTCACCTCGGTCCCTGCCGCGCGCCCGTCCAATTGCTTGACATCAGTCGCCGCCGTGACCGAAGCCGAGTTGTCCGTAAGTGTCGTCCGGTCTGCGTTAGCCTGGAACAAACGCGAAATTAACTGGCGTTGCTCTTCAACTGCCTTTTTCAGCACGGTGAGTTCAGCCTGTTGGGCCGCAAGCTGTTCCTTGAGCAGTTCGATCTCATCAGTCTTGTGCGTGTCCGTTGGTTTGAGGGCTTCGGTGATCGGGAATTTGGTCTGCGCGGCTGCCTCACTCCCGCGCGGCTCGCTTTGGGCCATTGCGGAGGCAGTTGCCATCAGCAGGAATCCAGGGACGATCAGCGAGCTGAGCTTTGACCGATATGTAGTCATGTTATTTATTCCCATTTTGGTTATTTCGCGGGTTAACATTTCGCTCCTAACGGAGCGAGGAGTTGATTTGAAAGCTTCGGGTGCAATAAACATCTCGCTCCTCTGGAGCGAAAACGAATCCTCCGCTATGGAGTAAGTCATGCCTTCACCAGAACCTCGACATCCGCCTGCCGTCGTTTGGTCCACAAAATCCTTATGCTTCAGGAAGAATCTCAAAGCCGGCGCTCCGATCATAAAGATCAGATCAATTTTTTCTCCCTCATACTTTCGTTGCAGAAACTTGATCATCTCCTGTTCATACTTATCTTCGGGAATTCGATTACTATCCAGAGCCTCGCTGTAGAATTGGACACGAGCCGGCCAGCCTTTTTCGAGACTTGCGCGGAGGATCTGATTCACAACGACAATGGCTGGAAGATTCGGGTCTGTCCCAGAAAAGATGAGAACCTTTTTAGGTGTTTCGGCAGCGGCAGTAATTGCTGGATAAAGAACTCGTAGCGCCACTATCAGAACAAGCAAAGGCAATTTGCCAAGTGCTGGTGCAAAGCTCATTTTGGTTAGGCATCTGAACATCTTTCCAGGTTCTCGCACGCAAACTCTTTAGAAGCTATACCTCAACCCGAACTGGATCAGGCGAGCCGGGATCGCTGTTTCGGTGATTCGGGTAAATGTCGACGGGGTGCCGATGTTCACGACGTTCGGGAAACGGAATATCGGGTGATTGAACAGGTTGAAGAACTCTATCCGAAATTGAAGCCGGTGCTGCTCCCAAATTTGAAACTGCTTGTTCACGACGAAATCCCAGTTTTGTTGTCCCAGGCGGAAGCAGGGTGGCCGAGTAGCTTCCGTCCGCTGCGCTGTTGATGCCGCGCTCGACCTCCCTGTCCGCTCGTTGGTGATCTCGACGCTAACGTTCGCTACGACTGCACCATCGGGATCGCTAACTACCCCGGTAAGACCTCCCGTAAAAGCGTTTTGCGCAACGACGCTGGAGAAAGAAAGGATGGAGATGGCTAATACGGTCGAGATCAGGACGTGTAGGCATCGACCGACCAGATCGTTTGAGGGCGGTATTGTTTTGACGAACGGTCCGTCGAATCTAGTGATCCTTCTGGCAACCGGGATTTGTCCACAACCGCATATGGGCGCGAGAAGTCCGCACGAAACGATGCGTGAACGAGACGTTGGGGCACTCGAGAGCCGTCTCATAAATCAAGTTGCAGCCAGAAACGACAGAATACCTCTTAACGAACACTCAGCAGCATATTCTCCTACAGCCTTCGAGTTGAAAGTCAGCTGAGGCCGGCCCTCGCTTTCCATTGAGTTTTCCGTGAACCGTTGCGTCGGGGTCTCCAAACAACTTCACCCTATCGAACTGAACGAGCGGAAGGAATACAGTGAAATACTGATCTTTGCGTGTAAGTCTACTCGGCCATGAACAGATCAGTTCCTGGCGATGAGACAGTTTAGAGTGGGTGCGACTCAAGGGGTAACTGTAAATTCTGACAGTACTCCCGAAAGAAAACGCCTGCCGAGTTTGGAACCCCTTAGACACCAAGGACTGTAAGCGACTGGTTTATGAGGACTTAACGCCGATAATTGTGTCTCCAAGTGCATGCCCACCGATCACGGACAACAACAACAGCGGTAGCCAGGCGACGACCGCGAGCACTACCAGCCGCCGGTACGCCAATTCCAGCGCAGTTCCGGAAAGATGTGCCCGCCGGTACAATTGAAACAGCGGACCACCGAGCACCAGAGAGAAGTCCTGCTGGTCGTCTAAGATTTCAGGCTTTGACGTTCGTAGTGCCATTGAGCTCCGTCACGCTGGGCTCGATCTGCCATTGGTTGCACTGGAGTTTGCATCAGTTGTGACGCAGGTGATCTGTGCCAGATTCACTTCTGGAAAGTTGTTGGAGTTCATCACGAGCCCTTTTGCTAGTTGCGGCATACCATGATCGAGTTACCTAAGACTTACATTTTAGGTGGCGAATAAGATCAGTTCTCCACTGAATTGTTTGGAAGGTGGATTCATATCGCCGGAGTAGCTACTGGTTGGTGCTTCTTGAGTTGAGTTGAGAATACCAGTTTCAAGGCAAGGATTTCATCTAGTTTATTTTAAACTTCTTCAGGAGTGATGAGCTCTGCATTCTTTTAAGATCCACTTTCAAACCGCCGTTCTCAAATTCAAATTTAGCTGTCTGTGCAAAATTTAGACCCTCAGCGAGCCACGGAATGCCCTGGCAGCATAGTAAGATTCCGCACCGTTGTGATATACGAAGACATTGTCGTAGCGGCGATCACAAAAGAGGGCGCCGCCGAGTTTTCTAATATCAGAAGGTGTTTTCACCCAGCTCGATGTTTTCGTATCGAACTTTCCAAGTTTCTGCAACTCCCGATATTGTTCTTCCGATAAAAGCTCAATGGCCATGGCAGCTGCCATATCAACAGCGTTATTTTCCGGTTTATGTTCCTTCCTTGACTCCAGCGCTTGACGGTCGTAACAAACACTTCTGCGGCCTTTAGGACTTTCCGCTGAACAATCGTAAAAGATGTAATCGCCCGTCTTCTTATCATGGCCAACAACATCCGGTTCACCGCCGGTTCTTTCCATTTCATTGAGGGACCACAGTTTTTTAGCATTGGCTCCCAGCTTTGCTTGTACTTTAGCCCATTCAAGACCCTTATGGCGGTTCATGTTTTTCTCAAAACGGGCTTTTAATGCTCTGAGTAGTTCTTCACGTTGTTCTGGTGACAACTCTTTTTTATTGCTATTAGTGTTGTTCATACTGTTGATGAATACTTATTCCTTAACTGAAATGATCTTTCTATCCGCCGGTCTGAAATACCACGACACCACTGTCAGGATCAGGAGCAGCAACGAAGGAAATAGCTCATTCACGGAATCACCCAATGCGATATGCGAAAAGAATAACTGTAATATTCCAGTTGATAGCATTCCTGATGCAAGCCAGATAGTGACAATCCAATAAATATTTTTATTTCTCTTTGTCATAGGGTCTTACTTTAATTTGCTTACGATGTCTGGCAATCGATTATGGGCCATGTTTATGCCTTGAGCAAAGGGTAACTGCAGGAGCTGGTCTCTGTGTGCGACTGATTTAAATATTGTATTTATATTGAGTTTGCTGGTGTCGTCAGTAAGTTTTTCAAATTCTGAGAACTCAAGCTGGACGGCAAAAGGCGTATTCTCCATTTCAAATGTCCGCGTGATCTTCCGGTTCGGGCTAAACTCGTGGATTGATTTGACAATTATAAAACACTTCAAGCTGATGCTCGGCGCGCGGGCGGCGGCCCGCTGAGTGAGCAGATCGAGGTTGTCCTTGAGAACGCTGCTAAGATCGGTGTACGCGTAGGCGATGCCGAACTCAGTACGCCTTAGGTGGAACGTGCGCTTTGGTTCCTACTGTCTTCCGACTCGGTGAGTGAAGCTATTAGCGATTGTTCTTTCTCGATTAAGGTGCGCAACGATTCCTGAAAGATTCGTTCTGATAGAGAAGGATCTCGAATCATTAGCCGGCGAAACTCCTCAGCCTCCCATCGCAGAACGGTCGCAGCTTCGACCACCCGCACCGATGCCGATCGTGGGATGCCGCACAAGACAGACAATTCGCCCAGGATGGTGCCTGGCCCAACATCGTTCAGCACGACGTCACGTCCCTTTCGTTGGACGAAGACTACGAGGTTACCAGTGAGAACCAGCAGGACAAATTCCGGCGGGTCGCCCTCATTAAACAGCAATTCTCCAGCAGCGTGCTG
>JAMQPH010000226.1 GCA_023717605.1 Pyrinomonadaceae bacterium | reverse complement strand
CGCGTCATAGTCAAGATTGAGAAACCGCAAGCCGTACAACATCTGGAAGAGATCATTGCTGTTACTGACTGCGTGATGGTGGCCCGCGGGGATCTGGGCGTCGAAATGGATGTGCAGCGGGTTCCTGCTATCCAGAAGCGGATCATCGCACTGTGCAACCGCGCTCACCGTCCTGTGATCACCGCCACGCAGATGCTCAACAGCATGGAGCACTCCAGCCGCCCAACACGGGCAGAGGCCAGCGACGTGTTCAACGCCGTCCTCGATGGCACCGATGCTGTCATGCTCTCGGGCGAGAGCGCCGTTGGTGAATATCCTATCGAAGCAGTGGTCACGATGGGCCAGATCTTATCTGAAGCGGAGGCCTACCTGAAGTCGGCTGGCCGTTCGCCCTTCGGTGAGTCGATTTCGCTGTCTGGTTTGATCGAACCGATTACCGAGGCCGCCGTGGATGCGGCGCGCTTGATGACTGAGCAATTGGACGCAACACTGATCGTCGTGGCGACCGACTCGGGTCGCACGGCTGTCGCTTTGAGCAATCGCAGACCAACAGCGACGATCCTCGCCCTGACTCGTACGGAGCGGGTGGCCAGAACCCTGGCTCTGTGCTGGGGCGTGACACCGCTGGTCCGGCCAGATCCTTCATCAGCAGAGCATGAATTGAAACTGGCTATCGACTGGGCCAGATCACACTCGCTTGTGCGGTCTGGCGAGTACGCAGTGCTACTTCGCGGTCAGGTTGCCGGTGAGCCCAGGAGTCGGGCAGTGCTGGCAGGTGAGGTTCCTTGAAATGATGGGTCTTACAGGAGGTCTGCAACTATGCACAAGCTAGTTCTGCTTCGTCACGGTCAGAGCGATTGGAACCGCGAGAACCGCTTTACAGGCTGGACCGACGTAGATCTGTCTGCAGCCGGGATCGAGGAAGCCCACAGCGCAGCTAAATTGCTGCTTGACCACGGATTCACTTTCGATGTGCCTTTTACTTCTGTGCTCAAGCGGGCGATTCGGACTCTGTGGATTGTACTCGATGAGATGGATCTGATGTGGATCCCGGTGCAGCGCTCGTGGCGGCTCAACGAGCGACATTACGGAGCCCTGCAAGGATTGAATAAGGCGGAGACGGCGGCAGAGCACGGAGAGGACCAGGTCAAGATCTGGCGTCGCAGCTATGACGTTCGGCCACCAGCTCTTGAACCATCGGACCCACGCTTCCCCGGTCACGACCGACGCTATGCAGATCTCAGTGACCAGGAGTTGCCGCGCACCGAATGTTTAAAAGACACCGTCGATCGTTTCCTGCCTTATTGGCGCGATGCGATTGTTCCGACCATTCGAGAAGGTAAGCGAGTACTCATCGCCGCACACGGCAACAGCTTGAGGGCACTGGTAAAGCACCTTGATGAGGTCAGCGATCATGACATCGTTAACCTGAACATCCCCACCGGGATGCCGCTTGTGTATGAACTGGATGACGAACTGCACCCGCTTCGTCACGAATTCCTCGGTGACCCCGAGCAAGTGCGGAAAGCAATGGAGGCCGTTGCTCATCAGGGCAAAGTGTCCAGAGCGGATAGTGTTCCATAGAAAGTTGGACCACCGAAGGGAAACCGTGATGAGAGTAGGAATTGTAGGCAGTGGATTCGTGGGCGCAACCGCCGGGTATGCACTCGTGATGCAAGGTGTTGGGCGCGAGTTAGTACTCGTAGACAAAAACGCGGCACGCGCAGAGGCGGAAGCAGACGACATTCGCCACGCCGTACCGTTTGCGCATCCCCTTGAGGTTCGGTCAGGTGACTACGATGCTCTAGCAGGCTGTCGCGTCGTGTTGATCTGTGCCGGCGTCGGCCAAAAGCCTGGAGAGACTCGCCTCCAGCTTCTTCAACGCAACGCAATGGTCTTCCACAAGGTAGTGCCGGCTGTCCTTGCTAGTGCGCCTGAGGCCGTACTCGTTATCGCAACCAACCCGGTGGACGTCATGACACACCTCGCCGCGCATTACGCGGCCAAGTGTGGTGTGCCGGCCGGACGTGTGCTTGGTTCGGGTACCACTCTCGACACCGCGCGTTTCCGCAGTCTTCTCGGAAGACATGGTGGCATCGATCCCCAACACATTCACGCCCATGTGATCGGTGAGCACGGCGACTCGGAAGTGCTCACCTGGTCGTTAGTCACTGTGGCCGGTATGCCTTTGGAATCTTTCACCAAGCTTCGCGGTATAGATCTGACTGAAGAAAAGAAACGGGAGATTGACCGTCAGGTGCGCCACGCGGCATACACCATTATCAGTGGCAAGACCGCTACTTATTACGGGATCGGCAGCGCCCTCGCTCGCATCGTGAAGGTGATTTTGCATGACCAGCGCGCCGTGATGACGGTGTGCTTGCCCACGAAAGAAGTGGCTGGTGTTGCCGACGTCACTCTCTCCTTGCCTCGACTAGTGGGCGGAGCGGGTGTGCTTGAAACGTTTCCCCTACCTCTTAGCGAACAAGAGAACTCTCAACTGCATGAAAGCGCGCGAGTGATCCGGCAGGCCCTTGATGAATTGGGAGACAACAGCTGAGGAAAGGAGGTTCTTCTGAAAGGAGAATCTAACAATGAATAACAAAACTGTTAACGACATTGATATTGCAAATAAGCGTGTGCTGGTCCGGGTGGACTTGAACGTACCTTTGGAGAATGGGACGGTGAGCGATGACACACGTATCCGAGCTGCTTTACCAACCATCCAACTCTTGCTTGAGCACAACTCTAAACCGATTCTTTGCTCTCACCTTGGGAGGCCCAAAGGAAAGCCTAACCCGAAATACAGTCTGAAGCCGGTCGCAGAGCGGCTCGGCCAACTTCTGGACCGTCCTGTGCAGATGGCTCCTGACTGCATTGGCCCTGTGGTTGAAGATATGGCCAGGAAGATACCACGCGGCGGAGTTCTACTCCTGGAGAACCTACGGTTCCACGCAGAAGAAGAGGCCAATGATCCCGAGTTTGCAAAAGCGCTCGCTTCGTTGGCGGAGGTTTACGTAAACGACGCTTTCGGTTCGGCCCACCGCGCCCACGCTTCGACCGCCGGAGTGACTGCCTATCTTCCCGCCGTTGCAGGCTTGTTAATGGAAAAAGAACTTAACTTTCTCGGGCAGGCACTCGCTGCTCCCGCGCGACCATTCGTCGTTGTGTTGGGAGGCGCGAAAGTGTCTGACAAGATCGGGGTGATTCATAACCTGTTGGGAAGGGTGGATTCGCTACTAATTGGCGGCGGCATGGCCAACACCTTCTTCAAGGCGCAGGGCAAAGCAGTGGAAGAGTCGTTAGTCGAGAATGACAAACTCGAGGAGGCGAGAACATTGATGAGTAACGCCGGCTCGAAATTGATCCTGCCAGTTGATGTCGTGGTTGCGGATCGCATGGACGCCGAGGCTCAAAAGCGCACGGTGAATGTCGATGCCGTTCCCGCCGGCTGGCGCATCCTTGACATTGGACCAGACTCAGTAAAGCGCTTCACAGAATATCTGCGGACAGCGCGCACCGTCGTTTGGAACGGACCGATGGGAGTCTTCGAATTGGAGCCTTTTGCAACCGGAACGTTTGCGATCGCTCGTGCGCTGGCCGACTTGTCTGGAGCAACAACCATTATTGGCGGCGGTGATTCCGCATCTGCAGTCGAGCGTGCTGGCGTCGCGGATCGCGTGACGCATATCTCGACAGGAGGCGGTGCTTCGTTGGAGTTTCTTGAAGGCAAGGAACTCCCGGGCGTCGCCGTCCTCGAGGACCGACACATATCATCAGTAATGGAAAGGGGAACACATGCAGGTTAACAGGATTAGCGCACAGGAAGTGTTGGACTAGTGCGGCAATCCGACACTCGAGGGAGCCCGAACAGGCTCCGACAGGAAGCTCGGCATCTTGGAGACCGCGAGTGACACCCGAACCGCACTGATTGAGATAAGCACTCCGGGCGGCAGGGGTTCTTGGACGCAGTTGGAAGACTCGCGGGCCGCTGAAGACTTGCGCTCTTGACCTGGGTCGAGTTCAACATGATTCCGCTGTCGGAAGGACAAGAAATGAGATCGCAACCTGAGGTAACACTGCTGTCCAACGGCTCGTACGGCGGGATGATCACGAGCGCCGGCGCTGGCTACAGCACCTGGCGCAACCTGGATGTAACCCGCTGGCGAGAAGATGCCACGCGCGACTGTTGGGGCCAGTTTTATTACGTCCGTGACCTCAACGACGACAGCATCTGGTCGATTGGAAGTCAACCGCTGCACCGGGTCGCTGATGAATCTGAAATCGAGTTTCACGCCGACCGCGCGGAGTTCCGCCGACGGGATGGTGACGTTGAGACCCGCTGTGCCGTTTGTGTCGTGCCGGATGCAGATGCCGAGGTACGCGTGGTGACGCTGGTCAATCACGGCCTTAGCCACCGCGAAATTGAACTGACGAGCTATGCGGAGGTGTGTCTGAATGGCCGTCGGGCGGATCACGCCCACCCCGCTTTCGCAAAACTGTTTCTGGAGACGGAATTCGAGCCCCGGTGCGGCGCCCTTTTGGCCCGCCGCAGACCCCGCGGCGCGAATGAGCATCCAGTCTGGGCAATTCACGCTTCGGCAGTGAGCGTTTCGGCCACTGAGATTGAGTACGAGACGGATCGAATGAGATTTCTTGGACGGGGCCGGACGCCGGCCAATCCCGCCGCCTTGGACTCGGGCTCTCGCTTATCGCGGACCACTGGGCCGGTTCTCGATCCGATCTTCAGCTTGCGCCGGCGCGTCAGTGTCGAAGCGGGAATGGCGACACGCATAGCTTTTGTGACCGGAGCGGCTGAAACGTATGAAGCCGCCATCGGAATAGCTGAACGATTTAGCGAATTAGAAGCGATCGACCAGTCATTTGTAGCTGCCAAAGCCCATTGCCAGAATGAACTACAGGAACTTGGCCTCAAACCCGACGATATCGTCCTTTTCAACCGATTGGCGGCGGCCGTCATTTTTACGAACTCAGGTTTTCGCGACCTTGATGCCGTGGCTGCCAACCGGCTTGGGCAGCCAGGTCTGTGGCCGCACTCCATTTCCGGTGACCTACCGATTGTGCTGGTCAGAGTCGTCGGGGTCGACGATGAGACGGTCGTTCGGCAACTTGTTCAGTGGCACACCTATGCGCGCGGCCGCGGATTGAATCTGGATCTCGTAGTTCTGGACGAGCGTGGCGGCGAACTTGCCGATCAATTACAAAATGAACTACAGACAGGAGTTGCCGGCGAGATGCTTGGCAAGCCGGGCGGTGTGTTCTTTTTGACTTCGGATAAGCTGCCAACCGATGATGCGGTCCTACTCGCGGCCAGCGCGCGGACCGTGCTTGGTGGTGACAGCGGGTCACTGGCCGAGCAGATCGATCATCGCGCTGCCCCACAGCCGGATCTGCCGCCGCAACTCACTCCGGGTGCGGTCGGGACAAAGCCTGTCGCGCAGCCCGCCCGACCGCCTAAAGAGTTGAGTTTCTGGAACGGCTTCGGGGGTTTCACCCATGATGGCCGCGAGTACGTGATCGTCATCGACGGCACTTCACAGGTCGGACCCACGTTGCCGCCGGCCCCCTGGACGAATGTGCTGGCCAATCCGAGGTTTGGATGTTTAGTTACGGAGGCTGGTCTGGGCTACAGTTGGGCCGGCAATAGTCAAATGAACCGTATCACTCCCTGGTCAAATGATCCGACTTCTGACTCGCCAGGTGAAGTGATCTATTTGCGCGACGAGGAAACCGGTGACTTCTGGACACCTACGCCCTTGCCGCTGGGACCAACGGCAACGGTGACCATTCGCCACGGCCAGGGCTACACTCGCTACACGCACGACAGTCGTAATCTCCATCAGGACCTCCTGGTTTTTGTCCCGACTGACGATCCGATCAAGTTGGTGTGCCTAACGGTGCGAAATGATGCTGATCGGCCCCGGCGTTTGTCGGCAACGTACTACGCCGAATGGGTTCTTGGAACTGTCCGTGAGAACGCTCCGCTCCAAGTTGTTTGTGAGCGTGATCCGGAGAGCG